>CAZFKD010000059.1:0-442 GCA_964519695.1 uncultured Spirochaetaceae bacterium | reverse complement strand
TAGGCGTTCAGCGTATTGGCGGAGGCCGCCGCGAGGGCGATCCCGAAGAGCACCAGCGCCGCGAAGCCGAATCGGGGCCAGCCCCCCGCCGCCATCCCGAGGACGGGCAATCCCGTGAACAGCACCATCGGCAGCAGCCGCGGCTTCGTCAGATCGAGGTAGTTGCGGGCGGTGTGGAGGACGGACGCGCTCATGATCTCGCTGGCCGCTCGCTTGTCCGCGAGCTTCGAAGCAGGCTCCGAAGCGAGCGATGGAAAGAGGGACGACATCCGGGGCGGGCCGCTCGGCCGGCCAACGGTTACCACACCCCCCCGTGCCCCGCATCGTCGGCAGGATCGGCTGCAACCCATTGCAGCACCGCGAGGAGGACCGAATGATCCGCCGTCTCGGCCTGCTCGCCTTCGGCCGCCTGACCGCCCTGCTCCTGCGCGGAATCGGCGCG
>CAZFKD010000058.1:0-13515 GCA_964519695.1 uncultured Spirochaetaceae bacterium | reverse complement strand
CGCGTTCAGCGCGAGCAGGTTCGTCTGGTCGACGACGGCCTCGATGACGCGCACGACCTCGCCGATCGACTGGCTCTTCTGGGCGAGGCTCGCGACGATCGACTCGATCCCCTTGAAGGAGTCCTGGATCTGCTGCATTCCCTCGACCGTCTCGCGCACGGCGGAGACCCCCTGGCCGGCCTTGCGTGCCGTCTCCTCGGAGAGCTGATGACTCTCGCGCGCATTGCTCTCGACCTGGCGCACCGATTGCGAGAGCAGCTCGAGGGCGGTCGCCGTCGAGTCGGTCGAGTGGTTCAGCGTATCGGCGCTGCGCGCGATCTCGCGGATCGCGCTCGTCATCTCGACGACGCTCGCGGCGGTCGTCTCGATGATCTCGGAGAGGCCGTCGATGTGGCGGGTCGACTCCGCGATCGACGCGTCCATCTCGATGGCCGCGATCGAGGTCTCCGCGGCGGTGCTCGAGAGCGCCTCGACGTTGTCGTTGACGGTATGGATCGACTGGGTGATGCGGCTGATCGATTCGGCGGTCTCGCCGACGGCCTGCTCCTGGCGGATCGCTTCGGCGCGCATGGCGGTGCTCGACTCGGCGAGCTGGCTCGTCAGCTGGGCGACGTAGCTCCCGTTCTCGCGGACCTGGGCGACGAGATCGCGCAGACTCTTGACCATCGCATTGAAGGCGAGCGAGAGCACGCCCATCTCGTCCTCGCTCTGCACGTCGACCTGGATCGAGAGATCGCCGCCCGCCATGGAGCGAGAGCTCTCGACGAGACGCTCGAGGGGCAGGGCGATCTGCTCGCGCAGCCGCGCGGCGCCCAGCGAGCAGACCACGAAGGAGACGAACAGGACGGCGACGACGATGCCGCTCGAGATCGCGAGGAAATCGGTGACGGCCTGGGTGCCCGAGCGGATGAAGACCTTCCCCATGACTTCGCCGCCGGACTCGATCGGCGCCGCCAGATCGATGTGGTTGCGCGACCAGCGGGGCGCGTCCGTCAGGTCCTCGGGAACCCGGATGTCGCCGACGTCGCTCCGCACGTAGCGCGCGAAGACGCGCCCCTCGGCGTCGTAGACGATCGCGGCCTCGACGGAGGTCGCGACGGTCAGCGAGCGGAGCGTCTCGGCGGCGGATTCCTGGTCGTCGAAGAGGAGCGAGGCGACCGAGTTCCCGCCGATCACGCCCGCGAGCAGTCGCAGGTTCTCGTCGGTCACGCGCTTGAACTGGATGAAGGCCGTCGCGAAGAGCGCGGCCGCGGTCAGCCCCAGGGCGAGACCCGCCGTCGAGAAGAAGCCGCGGACGATCCTGTGCTGAATCGAATCCCGACCGAGGAACATCGGCATACCCTCACCCATCCGAGCGCCGCGACAGGGCGCTCCCGACCGCTTCGGCGCGTCTCACGATTCCGCCTCGCCGACCAGCTTGGCGAGGCGGAGCAGGCTCGAGCTGATCTTCAGACCCGCGCGCCGGGCGGCGGACGGGTTGATCTCGAATCGGATCTTCGAATCGACGAGAATGAAGTTCGCGATCCCGCCCTCGGCCGCGAACTGCGAGCCGTCCGAGATCGTGAAGATCGCGAGCGAGCCGAGCCGCTCCGCCACGACGGAGGCGGGCAGGCCGCTCGCCTCGTCGAGAAAGAGCAGATGGCAGCCCTTCGCCGCTCCGAGACCCTCGATGCCTTCGACCGCGACGGGCCGCTCGCCGACGCTTCGCCCCGAGACGATCACCGTCACGATCTGCTCGAAGGCACGCTCGGCGATCAGGCAGAGCCGGATCGGCGCGGCTTCGGACGCGAAGGCCTGCGCGGGCCACTCGACATAACGCACGAAGTTGAAGAGGAACGCGGCCTTGACCTGGTCTTCGGACTCGGCCGCGGCGACGCCGGGCAGCAGGGCCACCGCCAGGACGACGAATGCGGTGACGGCCGCGAAGGCGATCCGGACGCCCGCAGACGATCCCGCGCACCGCGCGCGGTCGCGCGACGCTGCGGGACGCGATCCGACCCGGGAGCGTTTCGATCCTCGCCCCACCCTGATCCTCCGGAGTCACGGCGCACGATGCGCCCGGCCTGCACCCCGCTGTTCATCGGCAATTCCGTCTCGAAAAAAAGCGGATTGACTGACAGATTCCAGCGTGCGAGGGGGCTTCGCCCCGCCAGAATGGCGAGCGCATGGCGCCGGCCTTCATGATCCCGCGCGTCTCGATCCTGCTCCCGGTCTGGAACGCGGGCGAAACCCTGACGACCGCTCTCCGGAGCCTCGAACGCCAGCGCGAGACGCGCTGGGAATGCCTGATCGTCGACGACGGCTCGACCGACGCCTCGACCCGGATCGCCGCGGCGTTCGCGGCGCGCGATCCGCGCTTTCGGGTCGTCCCGCGCGCGCACGAAGGACTCGTCGCCGCCCTGAATGCCGGCGCCGCCCTCTGCCGCGCCCCGCTCGTCGCCCGCATGGACGCCGACGACTGGATGCACCGCGATCGCCTCGCCCTCCAATGCGACTGGCTCGATCACCACCCCGACCTCGACGCCGTCGGCGCCCACGTCCGCAGCTTTCCGCGCCAGCAGCTCGAGGGCGGCGCGCGCCGCTACGAGGCCTGGCTCCAGAGCCTCCGGTCCCCCTTCGAGATCTGGCGCGACCGCTTCGTCGAATGCGGCATTGCCCATCCGACCTGGCTGATCCGCCGCGATCGCCTCGCCGAACTCGCCTATCGCGATTGCGACTGGCCGGAGGACTACGACCTCCTGCTGCGCCTGCTCGCCCGCGGCCCCTGCGTCGGCGTCGTCCCCCGCCGCCTGCTCGGCTGGCGCCATGCCGAGCACAGCACCTCCCGCCGCGACGGCCGCTATGCACTCGACCGCTTCACCGCCTGCCGCGCCCATTACCTATCGCGCGACTTCCTCGGCCCGGCCCGCACCTACGTCCTCTGGGGCCACGGCCCGACCGCCCGCGCCCTTCGCCGCGAACTCGAAGCGCTCGATCATCGTCCCGCCGCGATCGTCGAGGTCCATCCGCGGCGCCTCGGCCAGACGATCGGCGGCGCCCCGGTCGTTCCGCCCGACGCGCTCTCCGAACGCGCCGATCTGCGTGAGCTCCCGCTCATCGCCGCCGTCTCAGGCGCCGCCCCGCGCACGCAGATCCGCGCCGACCTCGAAGCGCGCGGCTACCGCGACGGCCTCGACTTCGTCTGCGCCGCCTGACCGAGCCCCCCAACAAAGCCATGCAGAACGTGGAGAATCCACGCACGCAAGCGCAACGAGTGCCCGGGGCGAGCTGCGTGGGGTGAGATGTAATGGACGCACGCGCAGCACAGCAAAAGACGCGCCGGCGAGCCTAGACGCGTGCGTCCGAGCCACGAACCCCGCGCAGCTCGCCCCGGGCACCTGGCACCCTGCCCGAACGCGTCTCCCCGCGTCCTGCTAGAAGTCCACTTGGCCCGGCACCCGCGCGAACGGAATCACATCGCGGATGTTCGCCATCCCCGTCATGAACTGAACGAGCCGCTCGAAGCCCAGACCGAAGCCCGCATGCGGCACGCTGCCATAGCGCCGCAGATCCAGGTACCACCAGTAGGCGGCGGGATCGAGGCCCTGGGCGCGGATCGTCGCCTCGAGCTTCTCGAGGCGGTGCTCGCGCTGGGAGCCGCCGATCAGCTCGCCGACGCCGCCGACCAGCACGTCCATCGCGGCGACGGTCTCGGCGTCGTCGTTGCGATACATGTAGAAGGCCTTGATCGAGGCGGGCCAGTCGGTGACGACGACGGGGCGGCCGACGTGAGTTTCCGTCAGCCAGCGCTCGTGCTCGCTCTGCAGGTCGCGGCCGAAGCCGACGGGGAACTCGAACGACTCGCCCGAGCGCGCGAGGATCTCGACGGCTTCGCGATAGGCGATCCGCTCGAAAGGCTGCTCGATCACGGTGCGCATCCGCTCGATCGCCTTCGGCTCGATGCGCTCGGCGAAAAACGCCATGTCCTCGGGACAGCGTTCGAGCACCTGCGCGAAGACGAATTTGAGGAACCGCTCGGCGAGGGCCGCGAGGCCGTCGAGATCGCAGAAGGCGACCTCGGGCTCGACCATCCAGAACTCCGCCAGGTGGCGCGCCGTGTTCGAGTTCTCGGCTCGGAAGGTCGGGCCGAAGGTATAGACGCGAGAGAGAGCGAGCGCGCCGATCTCCGCCTCGAGCTGGCCCGACACCGTGAGAAAGGACGGACGGCCGAAGAAATCGGCGGCATCGTCGACCCGGCCTTCGGCGGTGCGCGGCGGGGATTCGAGATCGAGGGTCGTGACGCGGAACATCTCGCCGGCGCCCTCCGCATCGGACGCGGTCACGATCGGCGAATGCAGGTAGAAGAAGCCCTCCTGCTGGAAGAAGGCGTGGATCGCCATCGCGGCGGCGTTGCGGATCCGGAAGACGGCGCCGATCGTGTTCGTGCGCGGGCGCAGATGGGCGATCGTGCGAAGGAACTCGAAGCTGTGTCGCTTCTTCTGGAGTGGATAGTCGCTGCCGGCGGCGCCGACGAGCTCGACCTTCGCCGCGTGGACCTCGTAGCGCTGTCCCTTGCCGGGCGAATCGACGAGCCGGCCCTCGACCGCGACCGCCGAGCCGGTCGTCAGATGGCGGACCACCGCCTCGAAACCCTCGGTCTCGGGACTCGCGACGACCTGGATGCCCGAAAGGCAGGAGCCGTCCGAGACGTCGAGGAAGGAGACGTCCTTCGCATGGCGCGCCGTGCGGAGCCATCCGCGCACGATGGCGTCGCCCCCGGCCGCCTCCCGGCCGAGCAATCCCCGAATCGACTCGTAGGCCATCGTCCCCCCCGAAAGCGGCGAGCTTACCCCCGCCGCGCGGCGGACCGCTATCGTCGGCGCGCGGCGGCAGCGGTTCGGACATTCCGGGATCGGATCTCGTCGGTGCGGACGTCCGCGAATCCGGCTTCATCGGTCCGGATGTCTGACCAAGGCGAACGAAGCTCCGCCCCGCTCCGCCGCCGAACGAGGCAAGAGGTCAGGCCGCACGCGATGCCGATCCACTGGTTTCCCGGACACATGAATCGCGCGCGGCGCGAGATCGCGGAGGCCCTCAAGCAGGTCGACGTCGTGATCGAGCTCGTCGATGCGCGGCTGCCGCTCTCGAGCCGCAATCCCCTGCTCGCGAAGCTCGCGGCAAGAAAGCCGCTCCTGACCGTCTTCTCGAAGGCCGACCTCGCCGATCCCGCGGCGACCGCCGCCTGGCTCGCGGCCTGGCCGGGAACCCGGCCGCTCGCCCTCGCGATGGTCGACGCGAAGAGCGTGCGCCCGCTGCTCGCCCGCTGCCGGGAGCTCGCGCCCCATCGCGGCGGTCCGGGCCGGACCCTGCGCACGATGGTCGTCGGCATCCCGAACGCCGGAAAGTCGACCCTGATCAACTCGCTGACCGGCCGCCGCGTCGCGAAGACCGGCGACAAGCCCGCCATCACACGCCATGCCCAGCGCGTCGAGCTCGACCGCGATCTCTCGATCTTCGATTCGCCGGGCGTGCTCTGGCCGAAGCTCGACGATCAGGAGGGCGCCCACCGGCTCGCCGCGAGCGGCGCCGTCGGCGATGCGGCCTTCGATCTCGTCGACGTCGCCGGCTGGGCCGTCCGGTTCGTCGCCGCCCGTTATGCGGAGGCGCTCACGACGCGCTTCGAGCTCGGCGACGCGGTGACCCGCATCGTCGCGGAGACCTCCGACGATCCCGGGGATGCGTCACGCGCCGTCGCCCTCCTCGAGGCGATCGGACGGCGGCGCGGAGCCCTGCGCTCCGGGGGCCATGTCGATCTCGAACGCGCGGCGGATCTGTTCGTGCGCGACCTGCGGGCCGGCAAGCTCGGGGGCATCAGCTTCGAGACGCCGGCAGACCACGCCGTCTATCTCGAGGATTTGCGGAATCCCGGATCGGTCGATCGCGAAGACGCCGCCGCGAGCTCGTCGAGCAGCGCCGAGTAGGCCTCGAGCCGGCGCGGGGCGATCCGGCCCGCCTCTGCGGCGGCCAGGACGGCGCAGTCCGGCTCGCTCCGATGCAGGCAATCGCGGAAGCGGCAGCCCGCCTCGAGCGCGCCTTCGAAGCCCGGGAAGCAGGCAGCCACTTCGCCCGGTTCGACGTCGACGGCGATGAAATCCTTGAAGCCCGCCGTGTCGACGAGGATCCCGCCGCCGGCCAGGGCGTGCAGCGTCGCCGTCGTCGTCGTATGGCGGCCGTGGCCGCTGCCGCGATTGAGCTCGGAGACGCTGAGGTCGAGATCCGGGACGAGCGCGTTCAGCAGCGAGCTCTTGCCGACACCGGAAGGTCCGACGAGCGCGCCCAGGAGGTCGGGCGCGAGCAGCCCGGCGATCGCATCGAGTCCGATCCGCTCCGACGCGGAGACGGCGAGGACCTCGCACGATCCGCCGTAGATCTCGCGGAGCCGCTCGATGAGGGCTGCCGAGCCGGGCAGATCGAGCTTGTTGACGACCAGCGTCGGCTCGATCCCGGCGGCGCGCGCGATCACGATTCCGCGGTCGATGTAGCCCGGCTGCTCGCGCGGCTCCGCCGCGACGACGATGAAGAGCCGATCGAGGTTCGTCGCGATCGTGCGCTCGCGGCCCCGCGGATCGCGCCGGCGCAGCACGCCGTGCGCGGGCAGCGTCTCGAGCCGTTCGCCGCCGACCTCGACCCGGTCGCCGACGACGGCGCGCTGCTCGGGCGCGAGCCAGACCTGCCGCGTGCTGCCCTCGTCGAAGCGGACGAGGACCGCGACGCCGTGATGCGCGACGACCCGCCCCGCCTTCGGCGCGAGCGCTGCCTGCAAGCCGGCGGGCAGCTCCACCGGCGGCGCCTCGCCCGGCGCCGGCGCACCCTTCGGTGAGCTTTTACCCTGCCCTCTCGGCGCTCCTCTCCCCGCGCCCTTCGGCGCGTTCTTCGCCGAGCCCTTCGCCGAGCCCTCGCCTTCGCGCTTCGATCCGCCCTTGCGCCGCCCCGCCATCTTCAGCCCGCCCTCAATCGATCGACGAGCCCCGAGTCGCGCCCGGCCCGCCGGGCGATCGCGGCGCGCACGACCGCTTCGCTCGCATGCAGGCGCAGTCGCGTACGGGCACGGGTGATGCCGGTGTAGAGGAGCTCGCGCGTCATCAGCCGCGAGACGCGGGCGCCGAGCACGAGATCGACGGCCTCGAACTCCGAGCCCTGACTCTTGTGGACGCTCATCGCGATCGCGCTCTCGTGGGCGGGGAGCCGCGCGAGCGAGAGCGCGCGGACACCGCCATCGGAAGCCGGAAAGAGCGCGCGCAACCCCTCCGGCAGCCGCTCGACGAGGCCGACGTCGCCGTTCCAGAGCCCCTGCTCCGGAGCGTTGCGCGTCACGAGCAGCAGCCGGCCGGGCCACTGCGCGGCGCGGCTCGAGGTCTGCCTCGCCGAGGCGGCGATCTCGTCGAGCAGGCGCGCGAGGGACTCGACGCCGAGCGGGCCCCGGCGATGGGCGCACAGCACGCGATGGTCGGTCAGCCGCGCGAGCTTCGCCTGCGGCGAGTCGGCCGAGGCGAGCGTCGCCTGCTGGCGGCGGACGGCCTCGGCGAGCAGCGCGCCGAGCTGATCGAGCGAGCCGACCTCGCAGCGCGAGGCGTCAGGGTGGCGCGGATCGGCGAGGATCTCGAGCGCGCGATCCGCATCGCCCTCGCGCACCGCCTCGGCGAGCGATCCGATGCCACCCGCCGCCGCATAGCGATGACTCTTCGTGAGCCGCACGATCGATCGCTCGAGCGCGGCGATCGGCGCCTCGTCCGCCGCCTCGCCGCAGAGATCCGCGAGCACGGCTCCCGCCTCGACCGAAGCGAGCTGCCGCGGATCGCCGAGCAGGACGATTCGGGGAACGGCCTCGCACGCCTCGAAGAGCCGCGCCATCTGCTCGAGGTCGACCATCGAGACCTCGTCGACCACGACGACGTCCGCGTCGATCGCGGAGCCGCGGCCCGCGCCGCCGGCGCCGCGGCGATCCCAGCGCGCGAGAGCGCGGTGGATCGTCTCCGCGCTCGTCGGCAGGCCGGCGCGCAGCGGATCGCCCGCCGGCTCTTCGGCGATCGCATGCGCGCGCTCGTTCGCAAACGAGGTCGCCATCGCGGCCGCAGCCTTGCCGGTCGGGGCGAGCAGGCGGACGCGAAGGGCGCGGCCCTGCGTCTCGACGGCGTGGAGCGCGAGCAGCCGCACGAGACGCGCGACGAGCGTCGTCTTCCCGGTGCCCGGTCCGCCCGTCAGGATCGAGAGCGGGCGCGTCAGGCCGACGGCGAGCGCGCGGGCGGGCGCGTCGTCGCCCGGCGAGCGCCGATCCGCGAGCACGCGCGCGATCGCCGCGGGCGCATCGAAGCCCACGAGCTCGAGGTCGGGGCGCGCGACGCGCAGGAGCACGGCCTCGGCGAGCGCCGCCTCGGCGCGGAAAAGCCGGCGCAGATAGAGGCGTCCCTGCGCGTCGAGCACGAGCGGCCGCGGATCGTCCGCCGACTCGCGCTCGGATGCCCCGGCCGATCCGACGAGCGGGCTCGCAGCGAGGGCGGCGAGCCATTCGCCCAGGGAGGCGTGCGCCGCGAGCACCGGCATCTCGCCGACGGTCGCGCCTTCATCGCTCGCGATCCCCTCGGCGGCGAGCCGGCGCAGGTCGGCGCAGACGTGTCCGAGGGATTCCTGGCGGCAGGCGAGCGCTGCAGCCCAGCGCACGGCGGGATCGTCCTCGCCGAAGAGCGCGGCCAGCCGGCTCGCGAAATGCTGATCGAGCGGCGAGAGCAGGCCCGCCCGCCGGGCGCGCTCGATCGGATCGCTCCCGCCGCCTTCGCGGCGATCGCCCGCCCCGCGCTGCGGCGACGTCGACGCGCTCATCGCCCGCCCTCCATCGGCTCGCCGAGCAGCGCCGAGACCCGCCGGACCGTCTCGCGATCGGCCCGGTCGAAGAAGATCCCGCAGCCCGGCGCGTGCCGCTCGGCCATGCCGCGCAGGAACAGATAGTAGGTCCCGCCGAAGTCGCGATCGTAGTCGTAGTCGACGATCCGGCTCGCGAGATGGCGATCGACGGCGACCGTGTAGAGCAGGTATTGGAGCACGTAGTCGTGGTCGATCATCGGCTGGACGAGACGTTCGGGCAGGTAGTCCGCCTGCCGCGCACCGAGATGGTTCGACTTGTAGTCGACGACGAAATAGCGCTCGCCGTCGCAGAAGACCGCATCGATGAAGCCTCGCAGATGACCCGAGAGCTGGGGCCAGGCGAGCGCCCGCGCGCGAGCGGCATAACGCGCGAGCGGCGTGCCGGCGGGCGCGTCGGCGAGGATGTCGGCGAGGGCGGTCGCCGAGAAGCCCCGTCCGCGCGCGTCGCCCGGGGCGGCGAGCGTGAACTCGAGCTCCGGCCGGAGCTGCCCCGGCGCGATGTCGGCGAGGCGGAGGAGTCGGGGCGAGAGCGCGAGGGGGGTCCGCGCGACGGAGCGGACGACGTGGACGACGCCGGGCGCGAGGGCGCGATCGAGACCGCTCTGCGCGAGCCAATCCTCGGCCAGCCGCGACACGGCGGCCTCGTCGATCGCCGCAAAATCGCAGCGCTCGAGCACCTCGTGGAGCAGCGTTCCGGCCTCGGCGCCGCGCGCAAAGAGGTGCATGTCACCGGCGAGATCCGAGGGCTCGTCCGCGTCCCGAGGCCGATCGTCGACCTCGGCATCGAGGTCGCGCCCGGTCGCGAGCGGGCCGGCGAGAACGGCGCCTGCGCGATGGGCGCCGCGCACCAGCGCCGAGAAGCTGGTCGTCGAGAGGGCCCGCAGCGCGAGGGGCCGCGCGGGCTCGAATTCGAAGTCGTCGTCGCTCTCCGCCGGCGAACGCCAGGGACCGCGCGGCCGGAGATCGGAGTCCTCGAGCGAGATCGATCCGGGCGGTGCGGCGTCGGCGATCGCCTGCCATGCCGCCCGCCAACCGCCGTCGTCCTTCGCCTTGATCGCATCGTCGATCGCCTTGGATTCGTCGCCTGCGGCCAGGACTGCGTCCGCGAAGAGCAGCCGCGCGAGCGGCGAGCGCGCGTAGGCGGAACCTGCGCGGCCCCAGAAGACGACGCAGTGGCGCTTCGCCCGCGTCAGCCCGACGTAGAGAAGCCGCTGCTGCTCGGCGCGAAGCTCTGCCATCTCGAGCGCGACGTGCGCCGCATAAGCTTCGCCGGGGATGCCGAGATCCAGGCTTCGGCGGCCGTTCGCGTTCGGATCCGCGAAGCGGACGGGGGCCCGCTTGCCGGTCTCGCTCGCGTTCTTCCCGCTCGACGCGCGCGACTCGAAGGTCTCCCAGAGACAGGGCAGATAGACGACCTCGTACTCGAGCCCCTTGCTGGCATGCAGCGTCACGAGCTGGACGGCCTCGTCGTCGCGTTCGAGGCGCAGCAGCGTCGCCTCGCTCTCGAGCCCCTGACGCGAGGCTTCGTCGGCGATCACCCGGTCGAGCCAGGCGACGAGGCCGCCGCGCGACGCCCCCCGCTCGCTCGCGACGCGCGCGAGCAGCTCCGCGAGATGGAGCCAGTTCGTCAACCGGCGATCGCCGTCGGGATGCGCGAGCAGCCGCTCGCTCACGCTCTCGCGCGCGCGCCAGGTCTCGAATGCGCGACTGAAGCCCGTCTGCGCCCAGATCCGGCCGTAATGCGCGAAGCGTTCGGCGACCGCCTCGAGCTCGGGCGATTCGTCGTCGAGCGCCGCGAGTGCGGCCGCCCCGTAGCCATGGGCGCCGCTCGAGAGGGCGGCGCGCAGGCGCCGGAAATCGCCCGGATGCAGCCAGGCCGCGAGGACGCTCGAGAGCTCCCAGGCTTCGCGCGACTCGAAGACGTTGCCATCGCCGCGACTGACGCTCGGGATCCCGAGCGCGTCGAGCGCCCGGCGCACCGCGTCGAGTTCGCTGCGCCGGCGCGCGAGGACCGCGATGTCGGAGGGCGCGATCGGGCGGTCGCCGATCCGGGCGCCCGACTCGAGCAGCTCCGCGATGTCGCGGGCGACCGCCTGCATCCAGCCCGTGCGCGCGAAGCGCAGCGCGATGCTGCCCTTCGCCTCGGCCTCGCCGGGCGCCGCCTGCTCGGCCTGCTCGCTCGTCAGCAGCGAGACGCGCAGCCCCGCGCGGTAGCGCGCGTCCGCGAGCCAGCGCGGCCGCTCGCGATCGGCCGCGGCGACGGGATGGAAGGCAATCGCCGGCTCCGCGAAGGGATCGCTCGAAGCGCCGAAGATCGCGTTCACGGCAGCGACGACCGCCGGCTCCGAGCGCTGGTTCACCCCGAGCGTATGGATCTCGCCGCCGGCATCCGCGCGGGCCGCGAGATAGGTATGGATGTCCGCACCGCGGAAGGAATAGATCGCCTGCTTCGGGTCGCCGATCAACACGAGCCCGCCGCCCGCCGCCCGGGCCGCCTCGTCATTCCAGACGCGGCTGAAGATCTCGTACTGCACCGCGTCCGTATCCTGGAACTCGTCGATCAACGCGAAGCGGTAGCGCGCCCGCAGGGCCGCTCCGAGCCGCTCGCCGCCGGGCGCCGCGAGCGCGCTGCGCAGCTGGGACAGCAGATCGTCGAAGAAGAGCACGTGCTCTTCCCCGCGCCGCCGGCGATCCGCCTCGCGCACCGCCTCGACGAAGCGCCGGCGCAGGGCGAGCGCGCACGCGTCGAAGCGCTCGTCGAGTGCCGACGAGCGGAGGGCGAGCTCGCTGCAGGCGTCGAAGAAGGGATCGGAAGGCGGAGGCGCCTTCTGCTTCATGCCCTCGGCCATGCCCGCATTCGTCAGCTTGTCGAAGAAGTCGGGCCGCCCCCGCCCGATGCGCTCGGCCGCCGTCGTCGCGGCGAGAACGTCGCGCGCGAGCGCATCGAGCTCGGGGAGCCAGCGCGTGCGGATCGTCTCCGTCCTGTACTTGCTCCGGTTGAAGCGAGCGGAGTCGTCGAGCCAGAGCCGTTCGATCGTCTCGCGCCGCGCCGTCCAGAGCTCGGCGAAGCGAAGCCAGGCGGCATCGACGTCCGCAGCGAGGCGGCCCGGATCGTCGCCGACGCGCTCCGCGTCGCCCTGCGCGAGCGCCGGCCAGACGGGCATCTCTTCGTCGGCGCCGAGATGCTCGCGGATCAGCGCGAAGAGCGCGTCGGGCTCGAAGGTCCATCGGCGCCGACCGGCCCCGGCGGTGAGCCATTCGCGCAGGGCGTCGTCCTCGTCCTCGAGCAGCCGCATCCAGAGGTCATGCGCGAGGGTGCGCTGCAGGACCTCGGGCTTCGGAGCGAGCTCGGCCTCGAAGGCGAGGCCGCTCTCGAAGGCGCTCTCCTGCAGCGTTCGCTGGCAGAAGCCGTGGATCGTGAAGATCGCCGCCTCGTCGAAGCGCTGGAGCGCGCGGCGCAGGCTCGCCTCGCCCGGGACGGGATCGCTCGCCAGCGCCTCGCGGATGCGGCTGCGGATGCGATCGCGGAGCTCCGCGGTCGCGGCCTGAGTGAAGGTCACGACCAGGATCTCGGCGGGGCGCAGGTCGTGCTCGACGAGGAGACGCAGATAGAGGGTCGCGAGCGCATGGGTCTTGCCCGTACCGGCGCTGGCTTCGATGAAGGTCGTCCTGCCGGCGAGCGGGATCGTCCGGGGATCGAGCGCCGCGGGCGGCGGGAGCGGATTCGATCCGGCGCTCATTCGGCGAGCCGCCGCCGCGCGGCGAGGAGCGGCTCGAAGAAGCCGAGCGCGATCTCGTCGAACCCGAGGGCGACTCCGTTGTCGCCCGCCGGCGCGATCGGTGAGCACCCCTCCCAGACCCGCACCGTCTCGAACAGCTGCTCGCCCTCGGCCTTCCGGCGGCCGGAATCGTCGCGGCCCTCGAACTCGGCGCGGGCCGCGCGCCAGGCCGTCGCCAGCGCGTCGTCCTTGCCGGACGCGCATTTCTCCGCGAAGACCCTCGATGCGCGCTCGAAGAAGGGCAGCGGCGCATCCGGTACGCGCCACGCCCAGTCGAACAACCCCCCGAGCCGTTCGAGCGGCGCAGGCTCCGGCGCGAAGACGACGACCGCGAGCCGCTCCTTCTTGCTGCGATCGTCGCTCGGCGGTCGCCCGATCCCGACGCTCTCCCGCGGCAGCGGATGGCCCGCATCGGCGAGCGCGCAGAGCACGAGATGCCGGATCCAGAGCGCCGAATCCCGGTCGCCCCCGAGCCGGCCGAACTCCGCCTCGATGCGCGCCGCGGGCCAGAGGCGATCGATCCGCCCGACCAGCCGCGCCGGCGCGCCATCGCCGCGCGCGGGCAGCGCGAGCTCGAAGTCGAGGTCGGGCAGCGGCTCGCCGCGGCGATGCGCGCGATCGCCTGCGCCTCGCTGCGAACGCCGCGCACGAGGATCTCGCCCGCGAGGCCGGCCGGCAGCAGCGGACTTGCGCGCATCCGTTCGAACGCCGGCTCGAACGCAATGCCCGCGGCGAGATCGGCGAAGAGCGCGCGGCCGAGCCCCGCCTTCTCGAGGGGCGTCAGCGCGAAGGGATCGAGATCCCCCTGCACCGCCTCCGGTCGCGGCAGCCGGAGCGC
>CAZFKD010000057.1:2363-13530 GCA_964519695.1 uncultured Spirochaetaceae bacterium | reverse complement strand
CGAGCAGTCGGAAGTTCTCGGCGACCTTGAAGGCGCTGTAATGCGGCAGCATGACGCCGCCCGAGCCGACGCGGATCGCGCGCGTCGCCGAGGCGACCTGGCCGATCAGGATCTCGGGGCTCGTGCTCGCGATGCCGGCGAGGTTGTGGTGCTCGGCGATCCAGAAGCGCGCATAGCCCCAGCGCTCGCAGGCGACGGCGAGCGCGATCGACTCGCGCAGGGCATCGGCGCCGGTGCCGCCCTTGCGCAGGGGGGCCTGTTCGACGACGGAGAGCGAGAAGCGGGGCATGCCGCGACGATACGGAAACGCGCGCGGCGGGGCAGGGGCGGCGATAGGATCGGCCGGGTCGAAGGGCCGAAAACGCTTCGTCCGCCCGTCGGGCGGGCGCAGGGGAGGAACGAGAATGCGCGCCGCCTGCTTCGTCGAGTCGGGCAAGCCGATGGAGATCGCGACCGTTCCGGACCCGGCGCCGGGGCCCGGCGAGATCCTGCTCCGCGTGAAGGGCTGCGGCATCTGCGGCTCGGATCTGCACGTGACGGAGCTCGGCGGCGCGGTGCGCCGAGGGACCGTCATGGGCCACGAGTTCGCCGGCGAGATCGTCGCGGTCGGCAAGGACGCGAAGGGGCCTCATGGTCCCTGGCGCGAAGGCGACCGTGTCTGCACGATGCCGGGCATCAGCTGCGGCGCCTGCCTCGCCTGCCTCGCCGGCGACGTGATGGGCTGCCCGAAGCTGCGGGTCACCGGCTTCGGCGACATCGGCGGCGGCTATGCGGAATACGCGATCGGCGGCGACCGCATGACCTTCCGCCTGCCCGATTGCGTCTCGAGCGCCGACGGCGCGATGGTCGAGCCGCTCGCGGTCGGGCTCCATGCGGTCGACGTCGCCGGTCTCGCCACGGGCGAGGACGTGCTCGTCGTCGGGGCCGGGCCCGTCGGTCTCGCGATCGCCGTCTGGTCGAAGCTGCTGGGGGCGCGGAAGGTCGTCGTCAGCGATCCCGCCGACCATCGCCGGGAGCTCGCCGCGAAGTTCGGGGCGACCGACCTCGTCGATCCCTCGCGCGAGGAGCTGCTCCCCGCCTTCGAGCGCGCGACCGGCCATGCGCCGCGGCTCGCCTTCGAATGCGTCGGGCGGCCCGGCGTCGTCCAATCGATCGCGCAGATCGCGCCGCGCGGGGCGAAGATCCTGTCGGCGGGGATGTGCATGGCGCCGGATCAATACGTCCCGCTCGTCTTCGGGGCGAAGGAGCTCACGCTCCAGTTCTGCTCCTACTATCGCCGGCAGGACTACGAGCTGACGCTCTCGATGCTCGAGGCCGGGCGTCTCGACCCGCTCCCGATGGTCACGGACCGGATTGCGCTCGACGCGCTGCCTGGGGCCTTCGAGCGGCTCCGCAGGCCGACGACGGAGTGCAAGGTCATCGTCCAGCCCTGAAGGGCGCGGCCGGCGGGTGGTCCTGCCGCGCCGGGGATCGCGTGCGCGGTTCGTGCAACGTGTTCTACCGTCGGCCTTCGGCTCGGGTCGTGGCGTGGATGGGCGCCGCGGTCGCCCGGGTCCCGAGGAGAGAACGATGGCCGTGATGCCCCATGCCGGGCTGCCGATCCAGGACGACGACGAGACGATCGCCCGCATGCTCGAGGACGTCTCCGTCCCGACGCTCATGCTCTCGCTCGTCCACATGACCGGCGACCCGAAATGGATCCGCGGCGCGATCAAGCCGCAGGGGCTCTTCCTGAACGAGGTCCAGGGATTCATGCCGCCCGAGATGCAGGCCGAGGCCCGCAGCCAGGCCCTCGAGGTCATCCAGGCCTATCGCGACGGGGGCTGCAAGCTGCCGTCGCCGCCGTCGCTCGAGCTGATCCAGGAGATGATGACCTGGCTCGTCTGCGCTCCGGTCCCGGGCGAATACATCCCGATGATGCTCGAGGAGATGGAGCTCGACGGGCGCGATGCCCGCGCGGTCGAGTGGTCTCCGGAGTCGCAGGCGGCTCGGGCCGAATTTCCCGTCGTCGTCGTCGGCGCCGGGCAGTCGGGGCTGCTCGCGGGCATCCGCCTGAAGGAAGCTGGCATCCCGTTCACGATCCTCGAGAAGAACGCGGGCGTCGGCGGAACCTGGTACGAGAACGCCTATCCCGGCTGCCGCGTCGACGTCGGCAATCATTTCTATTCGTACAGCTTCGAGCCCTCCGACCACTGGACGGAGTATTTCTCCCAGCAGCCCGAGCTCCAGAAATACTTCGAGCGCGTGATGGATCGCCACGGGCTGCGCTCGTCGATCCGCTTCCGAACCGAGGTCGTCTCCGCTACGTGGGATGAGGCGGGCTCGGTCTGGCGTGTCGAGACACGAGACGCCGAGGGCCGCATAGAAGAGCTCGTCGCGCGCGCCGTCATCACCGCCGTCGGCCAGCTCAACCGGGCGCAGCTGCCCGACATCCCTGGGCGCGAGTCGTTCGAAGGAAAGTCGTTCCATTCCTCCGCCTGGGATCATGGGTACGACTACCGGGGCAAGCGCGTCGCCGTCATCGGGGCCGGCGCTTCGGGCTTCCAGATCGTGCCGACGATCGCACCGGACGTGGCGGAGCTGACGGTCTTCCAGCGGACGGCGCAGTGGATGTTCCCGAACCCCAACTATCACAAGCGGGTGGGGCCCGGGGTGACCTGGGCGATCCGGCACCTGCCGTTCTATGGGCGCTGGTACCGGTTCCTGCTCTTCTGGCCGGGCTGCGACGGCGGTCTCGCCGCGGCGAAGATCGACCCGAGCTATCCGGATCAGAAGACCGCCGTCTCGCCCGCGAACGAGATGACGCGCAAGATGTTCACGGACTGGATCGTCTCCCAGCTCGGCGACGATCGCGAGCTGATCGCGAAATGCATCCCCGACTATCCGCCTACGGCGAAGCGCACGCTGCAGGACAACGGCTCCTGGCTCGCCGCGCTCCGGCGGCCGAACGTCGAGCTGGTTCGCGACGGGATCGCGCGCATCGACGCGAAGGGCATCGTGATGCAGGACGGGCGTCGCTACGACGTCGACCTGATCGTCTTCGCGACCGGCTTCCAGGCGACGCGCATGCTCTTCCCGATGCATTTCGAGGGCCGCGGCGGCGCCCGCCTCGCGGAGCGCTGGGGCGACAAGCCGTCCGCCTACCTCGGGATCCACTCGCCCGATTTCCCGAACCTCTTCTTCATGTACGGCCCGGGCACGAACCTCGCCCACGGCGGCAGCCTGATCTTCCACTCCGAGTGCCAGATGCGGTACATCAGCGGCTGCCTCAAGACGCTGCTCGAAGAGGGCCATGCGACCGTGGAGCCGACGCGCGCCGCCCACGAGGCCTACCTGCAGCGCCACCAGAAAGAGCTCGAAGGTCTCGTCTGGTCGACCCCCCACGTCAAGCATTCCTGGTACAAGAGCTCGGACGGCAAGATCTACACGCTCTCGCCCTGGCGCCTCGTCGACTACTGGACCTGGACGCGGGAGCCGAAGCGCGAGGATCTCGCGCTCGCATGACGCGTGCCGTCCGCGCGGCGCGCGGCGCGGAAGTCGGGCCCGGTCGCATGAAGAATTCCGTGAACGAGAGGAACACATGAGCAAGACGCAGTACGGAGTCATCGAAGCGAAGCAGGTCGCGAGCTGGGGCGACGAGGCCGACATCGTGATCATCGGCCTCGGATGCGCGGGCGTTTGCGCCGCGATCGAGGCGCGGGAGGCGGGGGCGGACGTCCTCGTCTTCGAGCGCGCGAGCGGCGGCGGCGGCGTCACGGGCATGGCGGCGGGCCATCTCTATCTCGGCGGCGGGACGCGCGTCCAGAAGGCGGTCGGCGTCGAAGACTCCGTAGAGGACATGTTCACCTACCTGATGATGAACACCCCGGAGCCCGACGAGAAGAAGATCCGCGAATACTGCGAGCAGTCGGTCTCGCATTTCAATTGGCTGGTCGAGCACGGCGTGCCGTTCAACGACACGATGTACAAGGGCAAGCACGTCCTGCAGATGACCGACGAATGCCTGATCTGGTCGGGCAACGAAGAGGTCTGGCCCTTCCGCGAGAAGGCCCATCCGGCGCCCCGGGGCCACAAGGTCGCCCAGGTCGGCGAGCTCGGCGGCGCCAAGATGATGGAGATCCTGATCGCCAAGGCGAAGGCGCTCGGCGTCCGGATCGTCGTCGATGCCCACGTCCACCAGCTCGTGCGCGAGGACGGCCGGATCGTCGGCGTCGGCTACCGCGTCTTCGGCGAGGAGAAGGGCCACGTCCGCGCGCGCAAGGGCGTCATCCTCGCCGCCGGCCAGTTCACGCAGAACGAGGAGATGCTCGCGAAATATCTCCCCGAGCTGCTCGACCCGGGCTACACGCGTCAGTACACCCCGAACGACGACGGCGCGGGCCATCAGCTCGGTCTCGCCGCGGGCGGCGTCGTCAAGCACATGGACGGCGCGTTGATCTCGGCCGCGTTCTACCCGCCCGAGAGCCACATCAAGGGCGTCCTCGTCAATGAGCTCGGCAAGCGCTATGTCGCCGAAGATTGTTACCACTCGCGCTCGAGCATCTTCACGACCAAGCAGCCCCATCGCCGGGGCTGGCTGATCCTCGACGAGGAGACCTACGCCGCCGAGCCGCAGCACTACGGCGCCTATCCCCTCGTCGATGCGTACGACACGGTCGAGGAGATGGAGGCAGGGCTCGGTCTGCCGGAGGGCTCGCTCGTCGCGACGATGAAGCGCTACAACGAGCATGCCGCGAAGGGCGAGGATCCCGAGTTCCAAAAGGGCAAGAAATGGCTGAAGCCCCTGACCCATCCGCCCTACGCGGCGCTCGACGCCTCGGTCGGAGCGGCGACCTACATGTGCTTCACGCTCGGCGGTCTCGACGTCTCGATCGACGGCGAAGTGCTCGACTCGAAGGGCGAGTCGATCCCCGGGCTGTACGCGATCGGCGGCTGTGCGTCCAACATCGCCCAGGACGGCTCGGGATACTCGAGCGGGACCTGCATCGGCGAGTCGACGTTCTTCGGTCGCCGGGCGGGTCGCCATGCGGCACGCGCTGCCGCGGGGCGTTAAGGTTCGAACGCGGCGCGGCCCCGCGGACCGCGCGGGAACGGCAGGGAAGGGACGAAGAGACGTGAAGAAGAGAAGCAAAGAAGAAAAGCGAACGAGAGGAGGACGCCATGCGCGGTGATCCGGCGATGATCAATGCCCTGAACGAGATCCTGACGTCCGAGCTGACGGGGATCAACCAGTACTTCATCCACCACAAGATGTGCGCGAACTGGGGCTACGCGAAGCTCTCGAAGAAGAAGCGCACGGAGTCGATCGACGAGATGAAGCACGCCGATCGCGTGATCGAGCGGATCCTCTATCTCGACGGCATCCCGAACATGCAGCGCATGAACCCGGTCAAGGTCGGCGAGGATCCGATCGAGCAGCATCGACTCGATCTCGAGCTCGAGAAGGAGGCCGTCGAGCGCCTCAACAAGGGAATCGCCCTCGCGCGCGACAAGGCCGACAACGGGACGCGCGAGCTGCTCGAGAGCATCCTGACGGACGAAGAGGAGTCGGTCGACTGGCACGAGACGCAGCTGCATCTCGTGAACGAGATCGGCAAGGAGCGATACCTCGCCCAGATGATCCACGAGTAGGCGAGGCGGCGGGCTGCCCGCCGAGGAGAGCTTCGATTGGATGCAAGGCCGTCGACGCCCCGAGCGAAAGAGCGGTTCTCTTCGGGCGGGCGGCCCTGGATGCTCGTCTTGCGCGGTCAGTGGGGGCTGCGGGTCGACCGCACGCTGCTCTGGGCGACCGGCTACTCGCTCGTGACCGCGCAGTACGCGTTCGCGAACGGCCAGCCCTATACCGACACGCTCATGCTGGCGACGATCGGCGCGAAGACGGGCGCGCCGCGCGTCGCCTGTCTTCCCTATTTCCGGGTCGGCGAAGATTTCGTCGTTCGCGGCAGCAACGGCGGGGGGCCCACCGATCCCCATTGGGTCCACAACGTCCGCGCGCATCCCGAGGCACGGATCCGGCTGCACCGCCGCGAACGCGCGGTCCGCGCCCATGTCGCGCGCGGCGAGGAGCGCGATCGACTCTACGCCGCGCTCTGCCAGCAGAGCGCCTCGACCGAGGCCTATCAGCACATGTGCGCGCCGCGCGAGCTTCCGCTCGTCGTGCTGCGGGGATGGGGCGCGGGCTGATCCGCCTCGCGCTCGTCTAGCGCGGCCGATCGCCCGCGAGCGTCGTTCGATGCATGACGCGCAGATGTCCATCGTAGCCGCCGTCCGCGAAATGCATCGTCGAGCGGTTGTCCCAGAGCACGACCATGTCCTTCTGCCAGCGGTGCCGCAGGACGAATTCGTCCTTCACCATGTGGTCGTAGAGGAACTTCAGCAGCGTGAAGTTCTCGGCGGGCGAGAGCCCCTCGATGCGGACGGTGTAGACCGGGTTGACGAAGAGCGCCTTGCGACCTGTCACCGGATGGGTTCGCACGAGCGGATGGGTCTCGGTCTTCTCTGCCTCCTCGGAGACGAGGATCTTCATCGTGCGCCGGTCGGCGTCGCGGGCGAGGACGCCGCGCGGGCCGTAGGCGAAGGCGGCGCTGTGGACCGCCTCGAGCCCGCCCAGCAGGCGCTGCATCGTCGGCGAGAGGGCTTCGAAGGCGCGCGCCGCATCGGCGTAGAGCGTGTCGCCGCCGAGGGGCGGGACGATCTTCGAATGCAGGATCGTGCCGGCGGGCGGGCAGGGCTGGAAGCTCCAGTCCGAATGCCAGGCGGCGCCGAAATTCTGCACCGTCTCGTCCGGCTCGCGCCGGAGCTCGAGGATGTTCGGGTGGCCCGGCATCGGCGCGATGAAGGGGTCCTCGCCGAAGTCGCCGAGGGCGAGGGTGAACGCCTCGAGCTCTGCGGGCGAGAGGCGCTGGTCGGGAAACACGAGCACGGCATGGCGTGCCCAGGCGGCGTGGATCGCCTCGACCACGTCGGGCGAGAGCGTCCTCGAAAGGTCGAGGCCGGTCAGGATCGCCCCGAAATCGTTCGCGAGCGGACGGATCGCGAGGGCTTCGGCGCCGGTCGCTTCCTTCGTCGAATTCGCCATGGGAGCCTCCTCGGTTCGGAATCAGGGCGTCACGGGGAGACAGAGGCATAGCCCAGCGGATCCCGATCGAACTTCCCCGTTCGGCGTCCGCGCCGGGTTTTCGGGAGGGCGACGGTGCGCGAGTATCGCAGCCGGGCTTCGGACGACGCGAGGGGAATGAGCATGGCGGATTTGGTGTTGGTCCACGGCGGGCTCGCGGGGGCCTGGTGCTGGGCGCACTTCGAGCCCGAGCTCCAGCGTCTCGGCCACCGGACGCATACGCTCGATCTCCCCATCGAGGATCCGGCCGCGACCCTCGACGACTACGCCGCGGTCGTCGTCGCCGTGATGCGCGGCCTCGAGCGGCCGGCCTGGCTCGTCGGCCATTCGATGGGGGGCCTCGTCGTGCCGCGCGCCGCGCTCGCGCATCCGGCGGCGGGTCTGATCTTTCTCTGCGCCGGATTCCCGCCGACCAGCGAGGCGGAGCACGAGGAGAACGAGCGCACGCGCAACCCGGGCAACGCCGCGCATTTCATCCCGGCCGGCGAAGGCTGCATCCTGCTCTCCTTCGAGTCCGCCGCCCACGATTTCTTCAACGATTGCCCGCCGGCGATCCAGCGCTGGGGGCACGATCGGTTCCGTCCCCAGGCGACCGCACCGTTCTCGGACTACGCGCCGATCGCGCGTTATCCGGGCGTCCCCATGCATGCGATCGTCGGCGCCGACGACAACATCGTCCTTCGGCCGGAACACTCCGAGATGATTCGCCGGCGCATCGGCGCCGAGCCGATCGTGCTGCCCGGCGGACATTGCCCGTTCGTGGCCCGACCGCGGGTGCTGGCCGAGGTCATGCATCGCATGGTCGGCGGCGCCGCGACGCCCGGTCGCGGCAATCCCCGGCTCGGTTGACTTTCGCGAGCCGGGGTCGTATCCCTGCCGGACGCCGCCGCCCGGACCCGAGCGGGGGCCCCGATCGCGCATTCAGGAGCCCGTCGATGCAAGACGTCCGCAAGATCCTCGACCTGCCGCCCTGCTGTCAGGTCGGCTTCGTCTACCCGAAGCTGGAAGACGCCCTCGCGCTCTACGTGCCGATCTTCGGGAAGTTCCAGGTCGTCGACTACGGCGTCATGGAGGGCGCGACTTTCCGCGGCCAGCTCGCGCCCTACCGTCTGAAGCTCGCCGTCGCCTATACGGGCGAGCTCGAGCTCGAGCTGATCGAATGGGTCAGCGGCGATACGCCCCATCGAGAGTTCCTCGCGAAGGGCCGGACGGGCCTGCACCATCTCTCGTTCCACGTCCCCGATCTCGACGCGGTCGTCGCGCAGGCGAAGGGCCTCGGCTTCGAGCCGATCTGGTACCACGCGATGAGCGACGAGATCAAGTACACCTATCTCGAACGCGAGGCCGATCCGGTCCTGATCGAGCTCACCCAGCGCCCCTGGTCGGGCGGCAACGTCCAGCGCGCCTAGCACGCGAATCCGGAGATCCCTCCTTTGGTCCTTCTCAGTCTCGACATCGACGGCACCCTCGAGGTCGGGGATCCGCCGGGGTCGATCCCGCTCGCCTGGATCCACCGCGCCCGCGCCCTCGGCTACATCGTCGGCTCCTCCTCCGATCGCGTCGTCAGCGATCAGGAGCGACTCTGGCAGCGCCACGGCGTCGAGATGGATTTCGTCGGCCACAAACACAAGCTCGACGAGGTCCGGGCGCGCTTCCCGCAGGCGACGCGCTGGATCCACATCGGCGACGGCAACGCCGACGAGGTCTACGCCCTGCGACACGGCTTCGAATTCCATTGGGTCCACGAGGTCCCCGCCGAGGGAACGCCGGGTTGGATCTTCTGAGCGCTGCGGGTCGGGGCCGAACGAACGAGACCGCGGATGCGATCGAGTGATCGATCGTTCGAGCGGGAAAGAGTGAGGATCGCGTGGAACGGACGATGAAGGGCAAGGTCGCGATCGTGACGGGCGCGGGGCCGGGCATCGGCCGTGCGACGGCGCTGCGCTTCGCGCAGGACGGCGCGGACGTCGTCGTCGCGGCGCGTCGGGCGGCGCCGCTCGAGGCGATGGCGGCGGAGCTGGCGAAGGAGACGGGCCGGCGGATCGTCGCGGTGCCGGCGGATATGAAGGATCTGGACGATTGCCGGCGGATCGTGGCGACGACGATCGGGACGCTCGGCCGCCTCGATGCGCTCGTCAACGTCGCGACGCATCCCCACCAGCGGGCGTCGGTCGCCGAGATGGACTGGCAGGCCTACGCCGAGTCGCTCCAGCTGAACGTCGTCGGCACGATGACGCTCTGCGGCGAGGCGGCGCTCCGGATGGCGGAGACCGGCGGCGGCGCGATCGTCAACATCGGGACGCTCGCGACGACGGCGCTGCAGGCGAAGGGCGCCGAGTACAGCTCGACGAAGACGGCGATGATCGCGATGTCGAAGGTGCTGGCCCGGGAGATGGGGCGGAAGAACGTGCGCGTCAACATCGTGACGCCGGGCTACACGACCGGCGAGCCCCTCGATCGGCTCTTCGAGCAGATGGCCGCGGGCTTCCAGATCACGCCCGAGCAGATGAGCCGGCGGCTCGCGAAATCGGCCGTGCTGGGGCGCCACGTCGATCCCGAAGACATGGCCGAGGCCTGCCTTTTTCTGGGCTCCGACCGCGCCCGCAACATCACCGGCATCGAGCTCCACGTCACCGCGGGGCAGTGGATCTGATCGAGGCGGAGATCTCCGCGGAGGCGCGGCGAGATGCGCCGAGCGATGCCGCGAGCGCCGTTCCCCGAGACGTTCCCCGAGACGAAAGGAATTCCCAATGAGCCATCCGCCCAGGCTGGTCGAGATCGACGAGCCGATCGCCGGCGTCCGCCGCATCACGCTGAACCGCCCCGAGAAGCGCAACGCCCTGTCGAACGCACTGCGCAGGGATCTGCTCGATGCGCTCCGCGAGGCCGATGGCGACGCGAGCGTCCATGTCTCGATCCTGCGCGGTGCGGGCGGCTGCTTTTCGTCGGGCTACGACCTCGGCTCCGATCTCGGCAAGGACCAGCCCTACTTCACGTCGCAGGTCGGCATGCAGTGGGCGCGCCACGTCGCCGAGGGCTGGATGTCGATCTGGGATCTCGCGAAGCCGGTGATCGCGCAGGTCCATGGCTATGCGATGGCGGGCGGACTCGAGCTGGTCGGTGCTTGCGATCTCGCGTATGCGGCGGTCGATGCGCGGCTCTCGCATCCGGTGACGCGCTTCGCGCTGCCGGATTTCGACTGGTTCCCGGTCGGGCTGTCCTGGCGCCATGCGATGGAGCTGCAGGTCGCGGGCCGGGAATTCTCGGGCGCGGAGGCAGCGGCCATCGGGCTCGTCAACCAGGCCTTTCCCGCTGCAGAGCTCGAGGCGAAGGTGCTCGAGATCGCCGGCCGCATGGCCAAGGTCGCGATCCCCGTGCTCTCGGTCAACAAGCGCGCGGTCCATACGGCGATGGAGGCCCGCGGCGCCCGCAGCGTCGTCCGCACCCTCGGCGATCTGCAGGCCGGCCCGCATCTCGCGCAGATGGGCGCGGCCGAGATGCTCGAGCGCGTCAAGAAGGGCAGCTGAGGCCGTGCGGCCGATCCCCGCGCGCGCCGAAGACATCGATGCCCGCTGGCTCGAAGCGGCGCTGCAGGCGCGCCATCCCGGCGCGAAGGTCGATTCGGTCGAGATCACGGCGCGCGCCGAGGTCACGAACAACCACGCCTGGCTGCGCGTGCGTTATGCCGAAGCCGCCGGCGCGCCCGAATCGCTCTTCTGCAAGCTGCTCCCGGAGGAGCCGCTGCGCCGCGAAGCGATCGCGCGGACGGGCATGGGACTGCGCGAGGCGCGCTTCTACGACGGCCTCGCGCCGCAGCTCCGCCTGCGCATGCCGCGGGTCCACGTCGCTCGGGTCGATGCGCAGGACGGCGCCTTCGTGCTGCTGCTCGAAGACCTCGTCCAATCGGGCTGCACCGTCTCCTCCGGCCCCGAGAGCGTCTCGCCCGATGCCGCGGCAGCCGCGCTCGAGGATCTCGCCGAGCTCCACGCGCGCTTCGTGGATCCGACCCGCCGCCGCGCCGAGGCGCCCTTCGTCGGGCCGCCGGATCCG
>CAZFKD010000057.1:0-2353 GCA_964519695.1 uncultured Spirochaetaceae bacterium | reverse complement strand
GGACTACGGCTCGACGCGGCTCGCCTTCGCCCTCGAGCACCATCGCGAGGGCTTCGGCGATGCCTTCGCCGAGGCCGCGCGGCTCTACGTCGATCATCAGGCGGCGCTGCACGCCCTCTGGGCCGCCGGCCCTCCGACCGTGATCCACGGGGACGCGCATATCGGCAACCTCTTCTTCGATCGCGGCCGGACCGGCTTCCTCGACTGGGGCATGATCGTCGTCTCGACCCCGCTGCGCGACGTCGGCTATTTCCTGCAGATGTGTCTCTCGGTCGAGGATCGCCGGCGGGAAGAGCAGCGCCTGCTGCGCCACTACCTCGAGGCGTTCCGCGCCCTCGGTGGGCTCGCGATCGATTTCGACGAGGCCTTCGAGCGCTATCGGATCCAGGCCGCCTATCTCGCCCCGGCTTCGTGTCAGGTCGTGACGCTGCCCGCCGACGCGACGCCCGCGAGGAGGCGCTTCGCCGCGGCGTTCCTCAGGCGCGCGGAAGCCGCGATCGAGGATCTCGAGGCCTGCGCGGCGGTGCGCCGCGCTGTGGGGATCTGAGGGCGTGCGATCGACGGGATCGGCGGTCTGCGCGGGCGGATCCGGGCGCTTGCACGGGACGACCCGAGTGGGCGCGCTCAGTCGCCCGCGACCGGCGTCGGGCGCCCGTCGGCGTCGACCGCGACCATCACCGATCGCCCCGTCGTGCAGAGATGTCGCTCGCCCGTCAGGAGATCTTCGGCGTACATCTCGATCTCGACGGTGATCGAGGTCCGTCCGACGCGGCTGATGTGGCCGATCAGCTCGATCAGGTTGCCGACCTTGACCGGCGCGAGGAACTCGACCTTGTCGGTCGAGACCGTGACGACGGGCTTGCGCGCGTGGCGCGAGGCGACGATGAAGGCGAGCCGATCCATCAGGCTGAGGGCGTGGCCGCCGAAGAGCGAGCCCTGGCTGTTGGTATCGGTGGGAAAGACGATCTCGACGATGCGGAGCGGCTCGTTCGGCGGCGACACGGGATCCCTTCAGCGCGTCGGATGCGCCGGCTCGATCTCGAAGTTGTTGAACAGGATCCGGTGGGCGTGCCAGGTGTTCCAGTGTTCGGTCAGGTATTGGATCCGCCCGGACGCATCGAAGCGGAAGACGAAGCAGTAGACGTTGCAGTAGTCGCGGCCGCGATGGGTCTTCGCGTACATCGTGTGCTGCCGGACGACGTAGTCGCCGTCGGCGAGCAGGACGACGTCCTCGTTGCGGATCGTCGAGACGTCGTAGGCGTCGACGCCGGAATCGATCTTGCGCGCCGAGGGGCCGCTCGTCGCGCCCGTCAGGATGCCGTTGATCGCGTCGCGCCCCTTGTGCTCGGTCTGGCCGCCGGCGCCGACGAAGGGCAGGCCGTTCCACCAGACGGCGTCTTCCGTGAAGAGCAGGCTCTTGTCCTCGCGGTTGTTCGTATCGAAGAGGCGGTGGGTCACGTCGATGTTGCGCTGTTCTTCGGGCGTGTAGTGGGGCACGGGCATTCCTTCGAAGCGGCCGCGAGGGCTCGATTGGGAACCGGGAGGAGCGAGGCCCGGTCGAGGATCAGCGTAACGCAGTCGGCCGCGGGCTCGGAGGCCAGGGCGGGCGGATTCGAGGGCCCGGGAGATCGCGTATGCTCGCGCGCGAATTCCCGGATCGGGGATCCGAACGAAGGAGAGCGCGATGAAGCTCGGATGTGCAGTCGAATACGCGGGGCGCGGGGTGGCGATCCCGATCGAGCGGATCCAGCGCCTCGAGGCGCTCGGCTACGACTCGGTCTGGACGGCGGAGGCCTACGGCTCCGACGCGATCACGCCGCTCGCCTTCATCGCGGCGCATACGAAGCGGATCCGGCTCGGGACGGGCGTGATCCAGGTCGGCGCGCGGACGCCGACGATGACGGCGATGCAGCTCGGGACCCTCGATGCGCTCGCCGGCGGCGGTCGCGTGATCGGCGGGCTCGGACTCTCGGGGCCGCAGATCGTCGAGGGCTGGTACGGCACGCCCTGGGGCAATCCGAAGGAGCGCCTGCGCGACTACGTCACGATCATGAAGAAGATCTTCGCGCGCGAGGGCCCCGTCACGCACGCGGGCCAGGAGATCCGGCTGCCGTACGACGGGCCCGGCAGCTCGGGGATGGGCAAGCCGCTCAAGTCGATCCTCCATTTCGAGCAGAAGCCGGCGATCTGGCTCGGGACGGGCGCGCCCGAGATGGTGCGCATGACGGCGGAGATCGCGGATGGCTGGCTCGCGTTCGGGATGCGGCCGGGCAACGTCGAGACCTTCAAGAAATGGTTCGAGGAGGGCTTCGCCCGGGCCGGTTTCGTGTGTTCCCAGGCTCTGCCCGGGGAG
>CAZFKD010000056.1:0-13559 GCA_964519695.1 uncultured Spirochaetaceae bacterium | reverse complement strand
ACGAGCTCCGCGATGCCGGGCTGCGCGGCCAGATCCATCTCGCTGGCGGCGCAGTCATGTGCCTCGCCTTCAATGCTCGACCTTCGACGCGGGACGTCGATGAGGTCTTCGAGCCGTCGGTTGCGGTGCTGGATGCCGCCCTGCGTGTCGCGGATCGCGAAGGCCTGCCGGAGAACTGGCTGAACAATGCGGTGAAGGGCTACCTGAGCGACACAGGAACGTTCGAGCGATTTCTCGAGCTGGACCATCTCCGCGTATTCGTGGCCGATGCGAAGTACATGCTGGCGATGAAGTGTCTCGCGTTCAGGACGGGCGAGGGTTACCGAGACGAGCAGGACGTGCGATTTCTGGTCGCCCATCTCGGACTCGGCACCTACGAATCCGCCGAGGAAATACTCTCGGCCTACTACCCGATCGATCGCTTTCCTGCCCACGCGTTGGCCGCGCTTCGCGAGATCATCGCCTCGCGCTGATTCGGGAAGAGTTCCGGCGACCCGGTCCGACTCTGGGTGCTAGGCAGAGCGCCGCAGCTTTCGGACGGAGATCAGGTCGTTTCGCTCCGCGCGCCGCACGTCTGCCACGGTCAGTGTGAGGACCGCTTCCGTATCACCCGATGCGGTGAGGAACTCGACCTCGATCCCATCGGGTTCATAGACCTCCACGACCGTTCCCAGGTCGCCGGGGCGGAGCCCATGGTCCGGAAGGTCGCGTTCGAGGACGACCGGATCGAGCATCTTCAGCTTCATGACGATCACCTCGCAGGGTAGGCCGTGACGAGCCGCGGAGCCGGCGAATCGTGCGGTCGGAATCCGATGGAAACGAGGACGAGAGACCGGCCTTTGGGACCCGTGAGCCGCCCGACGATACGGAACGTCTCGCCGAAGGGCGATTCGAGCCGCTCTGCCTCGCCGCTGCGGCCCAGCTCGAGCAAGTCCGCGGCGAGACGCTCCCACTCGTTCCCAAACCCGGGCCATCACCGGTCGCTCGCTCGTCCGCAGGATCGAGCGTTTCGATCGGCGATCAAGTCGAGTCCGTCCGGACCCGTGGCGCGAACATTCCGCTACGCCAGGCGATCGCGACTCGTCGGGCTGTCCTGGGGCCGAACGATTCGTCATCCGTCCCGTCGCCTCATGCGCCGCCATCGACCGCTATTCCCGGTTTGATATAAAGCCGGGGCTCCGGTTCCGGGGCGTTCGGAAGAGGAGTCGCCGTCCATGCGTTCGTCGATGCTTCATTCCGGCCCGAACTCGCGCTGCATGCGCGCCGGGGCCAGGCTCTTGCATCTGCTGATCGCGTTCCTCGTACTGGTCGCGGCGACGGTTGCTTCGTCCGCGGAGCCGGATGAGCCGGGCGAGCCCGCCGTCTGGAAGCCGACGGAGCCCGCCGATGCCGTGCTCCACGCCGAGAAGATGAGCTGGAGCCGCCACCTCCACGACGCGCTGCGCCTGCCCGAATGGTTCGATCTCGCCGCCGAGAATCGTACGCGCTTCGAGTTCCTCGACGATCCCTGGCGGCCGGGCGAATCGCAGAGGCAGACGCAGATCGTGCAGCGCAATCGATTCCGGATCGGCGCAGACGCCCCGGGCGGGATCCGATTCCTCGCCGAGCTCCAGGACGCGCGCGTCTTCAACGATCGGCCGCGGGATTTCCGGGCGAATGGGGTCGATCATCTCGACATCCTCCAGCTCTTCGTCTCGGCGACCCGCAGCGATCTGTTCGGGCACGGTCTGCGCGGCGACGTTCATGCCGGCCGAATGACGATCGACGTCGCTTCGCGCCGACTCGTCGCGCGCAACGATTTCCGCAATACGGTGAACGCGTTCGACGGAGTTCATCTCCAGCTCGGCGGAGACGATCGGAAATGGCGGGCGCGCGCGTTCTACACCTTTCCCGTCGCGATCCGCAACAGCGACCTCATGAACGATCGGCTCTCGACCCGACGGCGGTTCGCAGGTCTCGCCTTCGAGGATCTCCGCAATCCCTGGGCACAGCTCGACGCCTACGCGCTGTTCCTCGACGACCTGCCCGGCAATCGCAGCTTCCGAACCTACGGCCTGCGCGCCTATCGTCGGCCGGCGCCCGCGCAGATCGACTACGAAGGGGATTTCGCGGCTCAGTTCGGAGATCGCAAGACGGCAGCGCAGGGAACGCGCGATCAGCAGGCCTTCATGCTCCACGCCGAGCTCGGCTACACCTTCGCCTCCGCCTGGACGCCGCGTGTCGCCTTCCAGCTCGATTGGGCGACGGGCAACGACGATCCCTCCGACGACGACGCCCATGCCTTCGATCCGCTCTTCGGCGCTCGCCGCTTCGATCTCCCGCCGACCGGGATCTTCGGTCCATTCCGGCGTACGAACATTCTCTCTCCGGGCATCCGACTCGGGCTGCAGCCGGCGAAGACCGTACGACTCGACATGATCGTCCGGCATTGGCGACTCGACGAGGCGCGCGACGCCTTCGCGGGCTCGACGGGACCCGCCGGCGGGACGCTGGCCGATGCCTCGGGCGACGCCGGCCGCGATCTGGGCACCGATTTCGAGCTGCGCGTGCGTTGGGAGGCGAAAGAGTGGATCGCGTTCGACGTCGGATACGATCATTGGTGGAAGGGTCGCTTTCTGGACGACGTCGCAGCGACGCAGACGCGGGGCGATGCGGATTATTTCTACGTGCAGTCGCGGGTGCTTTTCTAGCGCCGCCGCGAAGCGAGACGGGGCAATGCAGGGTTGCGGAACGGTCCGGGACCAGCAGACGAGCCGCGAGCGCGATCGGGCCGGTCGTGGTTGCAGCGTATTGCGCGGGCTCGGCGCGTGGCTCCTGGCGATCGCGATGGCGTTCATGGCGGCGCCCGAGCGGGCCGACGCGCAATCGGACACGCCGGCGGATCGGGGCGCCCCGGCATCGGGACAGGCGCTGCGGGTCGTCGCGGCGGCGAGCCTGACGGAAGTCGTCGAGGCGCTCGCGGCGCGCTTCCCGGATGGGCCGGTCGTCACCAGCTTCGGCGCTTCGAGCGATCTCGCCCGTCAGATTCGTGACGGGGCGCCGGCCGACGTCTTGATCTCGGCGAGCCCGGATTGGATCGAATTCCTGGTCGACGCCGGCCGGGTCGTCGACGCTCCGGTCCTCGTTGCCCGCAACGCGCTCGTCTGCATCGCGCCCCGAAGCGGTGCCGCCGAAGTCCCGCGCGATCCGCAGGCCCTCGCGGAGCGGGTCACCGCCGCGGGCGATCTCGTCGCGATCGCGGACGAGGGGGTTCCGGCCGGCGAGTACGCGCGGCGGGCGCTCGCGAAGCTCGGGCTCGCAGCCGCATTCGAGCGCCATCTCGTCGGGCAGAAGGACGTTCGCGCCGTCCTGCATGCGGTCGAGCAGGGGGAGGTCGCGGCGGGCTTCGTCTATTCGACGGACGCGAAGATCGCCGACGTCGAGGTCCTCTTCGCTTTCGACCCGGCGAACCATCCGCCGATCGAATACCAGGCGGTCGTATTGCAGCAGTCGACTCGTCCGGACCTCGCCCGGCGCTTCCTCGCCCATCTCGCGGGCGAGTCCGCCCGCGCGCGCTTGTCCGCGGCGGGCTTTGTGCTTCCCTGAGCGCGTGCCCAGCGTCCGCCCCCCCGACCCCGCGACCGCAAGCCGAGGCTCTGCATGACCGCTGAAGCGGAGAGCGCCGTCGTCCTGCTCTCGATCCGGGTCGCGCTCGGCGCCGTGGCGATCTCGCTCGTGCCGGGGATCGCGGCAGGCTGGCTGCTCGCGCGCTGGCAGCATCCGCTGCGTGCGCTGCTGCAGGGACTCGTGATGCTGCCCCTCGTCCTGCCGCCGGTCGTGACGGGCTATCTGCTGCTGCATCTGCTCGGGCGCAGCCGACCGTTCGGCCAGCTCTGGCATGCCTGGACCGGCGGCCATCTCGCCTATACGACCGCTGCCTGCGTCATCGCCGCCGCGGTCGTCGGCTTTCCGCTGCTCGTCGAGGCGATCCGGCTCTCGATGCTTGCCGTCGATCCGCGCCTCGAGCAGGTCTCGCGCAGCCTCGGGCGCGGCCCATTCGATACTTTTTTGCGCGTGACGCTGCCGCTCTCGCTTCCGGGCGTCGCTTCGGGAGCGGTGCTCGCCTTCGCCCGGGCGCTCGGCGAGTTCGGGGCGACGATCGTGCTCGCGGGCAACGTCGCGGGCGAGACGCGCACGATCCCGGTCGCGGTCTACACGCTGCTGAACGTCCGCGACGGCGAGGCGGCGGCGATGCGGCTCGTCGTCGTCAGCGTCGCGCTCTCGCTCGCGGCGCTGCTGGGCTCGTTCTGGCTCTCCGCGCGGAGGCGCAGCAGCTGATGCTCGTGCTTCGCCTCTCCCATCGCTTCGCGGGTCGCGCCGGCGATTTCGCACTCGAGCTCGCGCTCGAGAGCCGCGGACCCGCGCTCGGCATCTTCGGCGCTTCCGGAAGCGGAAAGACCTCGGTGCTCCACGCGATCGCCGGCCTCTACCGCCCGGACGCGGGGCGCATCGCCGTGCAGGGCCGCGTCGTCTTCGCGCGCGGCAGCCGCGGCGGTCGCAGCGACAGCGAAGCGCGCGAATCGGTCTGGATTGCGCCGGAGCGGCGACGGCTCGCGCTGGTGACCCAGGACGCGCTGCTCTTCCCGAACCGGAGCGTGCGCGGCAACCTCGTCTTCGCGCCGGGCGCGGCGGCGCGGCTCGAATCGCCGGCGGGCCGTGAGATTCTCGACGTGCTTCGCCTCGCACCGCTGCTGGAGCGCCGCATCGCGAACCTCTCGGGCGGCGAGCGCCAGCGCGTCGCGATCGGCCGCGCGCTGCTCGCCGAGCCGAGCCTGCTGCTGCTCGACGAGCCGACGAGCGCGCTCGACGCGGAGCTCTCGCGCGACGTCCTCGGCCTGCTGATGCAGGTCAAGCAGAAGCTGGCGATCCCGATGGTCTTCGTGACCCATCGCGCGGCGGAACTGCTCGCTCTCGCCGACGATTGCGTCGTGCTCGAGGCGGGGCGGATGGTCGCCCAGGGGCCGCCCGTCGAGGTCTTGAAGCGGCCGCGCGCGCTCGGTCTCGCTTCGCTCGTCGGGGTCGACAATCTCTTGCGCGTCCCGGTGCTCGGGCACGACGAAGCCGGCGGCGTCAGCCTGCTGGGCCTCGGCTCGGACGTCTCGCTCGCAGCGCCGCTCTGTTCGGTCGCCGTCGGCAGCGCGGCGCTCGTCGGCTTCTACGCCGACGAGGTGCTCATCTGCCTCGAGAAGCCGGCGGGCATCTCGGCGCGCAACGCGCTCGACTGCGAGGTCGTCGCGATCGATCGCCTCGGCCATGAGGTCCTCGTCGGGCTGCGCCTCGGCGAGACCCCGATCCTCGCGCGCATCACGCCCGCCGCCGCGAGCGAGCTCGCCCTCGCGCCGGGGCGCCGCGTCGTCGCCCTCGTGAAGACGAGCGCGATCCATCATCTCGAATCCGAGGCGACCTGAAGCCCCGGCCCATCCGACCCGCCGAGAGGAGACCGCATGAAGCCCGAACGCTTCGAAATCGCAATTCCCGAATCCGACCTCGCCGACCTGCGCGCGCGCCTCGAGCGCTACCGCGCCGCGCCCGATTTCGGGAACGAAGACTGGCGCTATGGCATGGAAGGCGGCGCACTGCGCGGCCTCGTCGATGCCTGGCTCGACGACTACGACTGGCGCGCGGCCGAAGCGGAGATGAACCGCTACGAGCATTGGCGCGTCACGATCGACGATGTTCCGATCCACTACATGAAGAAGAGCTTCGCACCGGCGGGGGCATCGACGAAGGCCGCCGCAAAGAGTACGGATTCGCGTTCCGCCGCGAACCGCCCGATGCCGCTGATCATGACCCACGGCTGGCCCTGGACCTTCTGGGACCACCGCTATGTCGTCGATCCGCTCGCCGATCCCGGCGCGCACGGCGGCGATCCCGCCGACGCTTTCGACGTGATCGTTCCCTCGCTGCCCGGATTCGCGTTCTCGAGCCCGTTCGCGAAGACCGGAATCGGCTGGGCGCGCACGGCGGATCTCTGGGCGAAGCTGATGACCGAGGTCCTCGGCCATGACCGCTTCGCCGCCGCGGGCGGCGATTGGGGCGCCTTCGTGACCGCGCAGCTCGGCCACAAATACGCCGATCGCCTCCACGGCGTCTACGAGAGCTTCCCCGCGATCCCCGGCCTCGACTACGCCTCGGTCGCCGAGTCGGATTACGCGGCGGACGAGAAGGCGCTCTACGCGCGGCGGCTCGAGGCCGAGCCGACTGCCGCGAGCCACATGGCCGTCCACTCGATGGATCCGCAGACCCTCGCCTACGCGCTGAACGACTCGCCGGCGGGGCTGCTGGCCTGGATCGTCGAGCGCCGGCGCGCGTGGTCGGATTGCGGAGGCGACGTCGAACGGGCCTTCTCGCGCGAGCATCTGCTCACGACCGTCTCGCTCTACTGGCTGACGCAGACCATCGGGAGCTCGCTGCGCTTCTACTGGGAGACGGCGCGCCAGGACTGGAAGCCTTCGCATGCGCGCAAGCCGACGATCGAGGCGCCGACCGCGATGGCGGTCCTGCCGCAGGACGTCTTCCCGCTGCCGAGAAGGATCGTCGAGCAGCATGCCAATCTGCAGCATTGGCGCGTGTATTCGAAGGGCGGGCATTTCGGGCCCGCCGAGGCGCCGGCCGAATACGTCGAGGACGTGCGTGCGTTCTTCAGGCGGTTTCGGGGCTAGGCGCGAAGCGCGCCGCCGCCCGTCAGCGGCTGCGGGACGGATCGTCTTCGGAGACGGTTCTTTCGATGCGATCGCCGGGCTCCGTGCGCAGGCGGCCGGCCTCGATATGCAGGCCCATGAGCCTCGCCACGAAGATCGCGACGTAGAGCTGGCCGGTCAGCGCTTCGGCGGCCGTCACCATCTGGGCGATCTCGGTCTGGGGGATGATGTCGCCGAAGCCCGTCGTCGTCAGCGTGACGAAGCTGAAATAGAGCAGCCGCGAGGGCAACGTGCTCGCGTCCGGGCAGAGCTCTGCGAGCGGCCGATCGCCCAGCATGAAGGCGCTCGGATCCAGATCGATCAGGAGGCGATAGACCGTCGCGAAGCTGAGCCTGTCAGGAGGTAGACGCAGATTCCCCCGACCACGGTGTCGAGCTCGACGTGCCGCGGGCGGGTGATGGTGTTGAGCATGACGAATGTCGTGAGGACGAGGAGGGCGAGGCCGAAGACGTCGGCCACCATGCGTGGCATGGACGAGCCGAGCGCGACGGCGAGGGCGTTTCCGCCGACCGCCCCGATGCCGCCGACGATCGCCGTCCAGAGGATCCAGCGCTGCGCGCGGTGGACCCAGATCGCGGCCATCAGGACGATGCTGAAGAAGATCGGAAAGCGGAACGTCCGCCCCGACGACCATTCGAGCATCGGCAGCGCGACCATCATGAAGACGAGCGTCGCGAGCAGCAGCGAGTGGCGCCCGAGGGCGCGGCCTTCGCGATCTCGAAAGGCGAGCGGCTCGAACGGGTTCATTCGAGGGCCAGCGGGTGGTAGCGGTTCAGGTCGAAGAGGCCGGCTTCGACCGGATCTTCTTGATAGGCCCGGTCCTGGAACCAATCGTAGGCGGGCCAGAAGCGCGGATCCGACCGGTTGATGCCGTAGCGATGGAGCCGCGCGACGTCGCGGGGCGAGCCATCGAAGGTCGCGAGGAGGTCGAGGAAGTCGGGGACGTCTTCGGCTTCGAGATCGACGAAATAGCTCGGGTAGGAGCCGATCAGGCCCGGCAGGAAGTCGATCGTGTCCTTCGACGGATCGAGCGTCTCCTTCTCGAAGAAGATCGAGCTGACGTTGTCGTGCCAGCGATTGGCGACGATCGAGACCGCCCGGTCCTCGCCCTCGAAGCCGCGCACACGGACCCACACGACGTTGACCTCGAAGCCGTTCAGATGTTCGACGAGCCCCTGGCCCGGCTCGGTCACCGCGCGCAGGCCGTCGAGGACGTCTTCATGGGAAACGAAGCGGTTCGGCATCGCATGACGCTCGCCGGCCCGGCGGTAGTTGATCGGATCGAAGCGGATCCCGGCCGACCTCAGAAGATGCCGCTCGACGACGCGCTCGACCAGCTCGCGCTTCGGATCGCGCGTCCGGTAGTCGATCCGGGTCCCGCGCTCCGACATGATCTCGGCGCTCTTCGTGTCCTCGTGCGCGCCGATCCCCCGGTACCAGGAGCGGAAGGTCTTCGCGCGGACCTCGGGCGGCAGGAAGTGGACGAAGTTGAGCTCGCCCTCCATCCGCAGATAGTCCATGTAGCGCCGCACGTTCACCTGATGCGAGAGGTTGCCGAACACGTCGAAGCCGGCGACGAGGGCGTAGTAGATGCGCTCGAGCTGGGCGTAGTCGATGACCCAGAGCGTGCGCGGGAGCCGGCCGAGGGCGCCCTTGTGGACCGAGGCGCTGTCGAAATGGCGGTACACGGTCAGCAGCGGGGCATCGATCGCGCGTCGACCCTTCCAGATCGCGTCGAAGCCGTGGCCCTCCGGCAGCTCGTCGTCGTAGAGCCGGGACTTCGCGCGGTAGAACGCCGCATAACGTTCGCGATAGTCGTCGCTGAAGGTCGCCGTGAGGCGCTTTGCGCTGCCGGCTTCGTTCGGCAGGCGCAGGTTGTCGGCCTGCTCGATCAGGAACGCGGGGCGATTGGCGACCAGATCCGCCTCCGGATCCATGAACAGGACCCAGAAATGGTCGTGGATGACGTTGAGCGCGACCTGCCCCTTGCAGACCGGGCCGCGGATGAAGGTCCGGATGATGTATTCGGAATGGTCGAGCAGGAAGGCGTAGCGGGAGCGCGGCGGGATCTGCGCGTAGATGACGAAGGGGTTCGCGCCGAGGGCGACGTCGTAGGGCATGCGATGGGGCGGTTCGAGCCATTCGGGCACGAGAAAGAGGGCGCGATAGCGGGCGAGGGTATCGTCGCCGAAGCCGACGACCATGTGGGTCTTGTGGACGATCGTCGAATGGATCTTGCGCAAACGGTAGAAGAAGGTCGCCGTGCCGGGATCGTCGTAGGGGCGGACCGTCGCGATCGGGTCGATCGGTTCGCCGGGGGGCGTCGTCGAACGGACGAGCTCGTAGAAACCTTCTGCGCCGATCGCGGTGAACCGGATGTGTGCCAGGAAAAAATGTTCGTAGAGGTAGCGCGCGGTCAGCGCGTGCTTGGCGTCCGGCCGATTCAGGAAGCGCTCCCACTTCTCGATCTCGCGGGCGGCGACCGCGTTCGGTGCGACGAGCGCGCGTTGCTGCTCCGGGCCGGGGCCGGGCGCTCCGCGGGCGAGCCAGGTCGCGAGGGTCGCGTGCTCGTCTTCGGCGAGCGGCGGGAGGCCGAAGGGCATGCCGCGGTCGGGATGCTTCGCGAGAAATCCGCTCATCGCGGCGGCATCGGCAGGGCAGACGAGATCGTCCGCTTCGGCATGGTATTCGCCGCGCGGGGTCGGGAAGCGCCGCTTGGCCTCCAGCAGATAGAGCATCAGCGCATCGTTGGCCGGCGCAGCCGCGCGGCTCTCGAGAACCGAATGGAAATCGAGCTCGCGCCAGCCAGCAGACGAATCGGCGTCGACGAAGAGCCGCGTCGGCTGAGCGGGGTGGATCCGTGCCGGCTCGTAGATCGGTTTCCGGCTCGCGCCGCGCTCGGCGCCCTCGAAGGAGTCGAGCTTCAGCTGGCAGGGCGCGTTGTAACACGAATGGCAGACCGCGCAGCGCCGATCGAGGATCGGCTTCACGTCTTCGAGGTAGCCGACCGGCCGCGAGACCGGCTCGACCCGGATCGGCGGCAGCGGGGAGGGCGCGCAGGTCGTGCCGAGGCAGGCGAGCGTGACGATCGCGATCAGGAGTCGGAGCATGGGCCTCTCGCGGCTACGGCGTCGCGGCTTCGCGGGCCTTAGTTCGCGAGATAATGCAGCAGATCGTGGTTCGTCACGATCCCCACGAGATTCTCGTCTTCGTCGAGCACGACGAGCGCATGGAAGTCCCCGACACCGATCCGATCGATCGCCGCCTCGACGGGCTCATCTGCGTAGATCGTCTCGAGACCGCGGGTCATGACGTCGGCGGCGGTCTCGCTCCCGTACAGGCCTTCGGCGAGCTTCGTCGAGCCGTTGCGTCGCGCGACCCGGACGAGGTCGCGCGTGCTGATCATGCCGACGGGACGCCCGTCGGCGACGATCGGCAGATGGTGGCAGCGCTCGTCGGAGAGCATGCGCCAGACCTCGAGCAGCGAATGGTCGGGGCGGGCCGTTCGGACATGGCTCGTCATCACCTCGCGTATGGTCACGGCGGCTCGGCTCGGATCGGACTTCATCGACGGGCTCCTTCTCTGGAATGCGGGGCTGGAAAGCGGAGCACGATCCGTGCCATCCCCCGTCGCCCCGGAAGCGACTCCCGCCGGCCGCACGCCCCGGGCGGGGCCGGCGGGCCGCGCCGAGGAGACATTCGTTCACCGGGCGTGGCGCGCGACCTCGCTCCGACCGCATTCCCGCCCTGCCCGTTCTGCGTTCGCGCGCCCCTCCGGCCGTCCGTTCAGCGCCGCTCGAGCGCCCTCATCTGGCGGTCGTGGATGCGAGCGAAGCCGGCGAGGGCGGCGACCGCGCCGATCAGCGCCGCGAACATGTCGGACTGCGCGTCCCAGGGATCGCCCTGGGTTCCGAGAAAATCCTCCGCGCCCTGACCGAAGAAGAGGGCTGCGGCCCATTCGATCAGCTCGTAGGTCGCGCTGACCGCGAGCGCGAAGCAGACGACGAGGAACGCGAGCATGCGCGCCCCGTTCACGAAGGCGCCGCGAATCAGGATCTCGCGGGCGAGCAGCGCCGGGACGAAGCCTTGCGCGAGGTGGCCGATCTTGTCGTACGGGTTGCGCTCGAGGTCGAAGAACTCTGCGATCGCGAAGCCGAGCGGGACGCGCGAATAGCTGTAGGCGGCGCCGTAGATCAAGATCACGGCGTGGAAGAAGATCAGGACGTAGACGAGCGTCGTCAGCGGGAAGCGGCGATGGGTCGCGGCGAGGATCGGCCAGGCGATCACGACGGGCGCGACCTCTGCGGCCCAGATCACCCGGTCGTAGGGCTCGATGCCCGAGACGACGATCAGGGCGAGCAGCACGGCGGAGCCGGCGAGCAGCAGGGGCATTCGATTCGTCATGCGAGCCATTTCGTCAGCTGGATCCGGAAGTCTTCGAATCCGAACGCGCGGTAGAGCCGGGCCGCGCCCGTGTTCTTCGCGAGCACGCTGATGTCGAGGCGCGTCGTGCCGAGCGACCGGACGAATCGTTCGGCCTCTTCGAGCAGGCGTCGCCCGAGCCCGCGGCCGCGATGGGCGGGCAGGACGACGAGATCGGAGACATAGCCGCGCAGCGCGGGCTCGTCGTCCGGGGCGTCGGGCGGGACGCGGCCGAGAACGGCGACGAAGCCGATCAGCGCGCCTTCGAGCTCCGCGACGAAGATGCAGCCCGAATGTGCCGCGATCCGCTCGAGGATGTGCTCGAGATAGGCGTCCGCCATCGCCTCGCTCGGGCGCAGCGAGGGCTCGAGGGCGCGCTCGAAGTCCTGGAGCGCGACGACGCAAACGCGCACGGCGGCGCGGTCGCGCGCGGGGTCGTAGGGGCGGAGCGTCGAAGAATGCGTTTCCATCGGACTTCGTTCCGGGGTGGGGCGTTCGATTGCGTCGATTTCTCGCTCTGGAAGTCGTGGTAGTCGGTGCGGGTGCGACGGTCGTCGCCGCGAGAATAGAGCGATGATTGGCTCCGCGCCGGCTCGGATTCGACGCTGCAGCGTGAGGGGAGTGCGGCTCTGCCGCCCCGACGCCGAGAATGGGAGGCCGGAATGCCTCGATCGGGAGATGAAATCGAGGCGGTCACCGCCCTCCACGCCGAAGTCGACGAGGCCGCCCTCGCCCTCGCGCTGCGCCACGCCGACCGCCTCCAGTGTCGCCGCGGCTGCCATGCCTGTTGCGTCGACGAGCTCACGGTGACCCGGATCGAGGCGGAGCAGATCCGGCGGGCGCATCCCGGGCTGCTCGCGACGGGGCCGCCGCATCCGGTCGGCGCGTGTGCGTTTCTCGATGCGGAGGGGGCGTGCCGGATCTACGCCGAGCGCCCGCTCGTCTGCCGGACGCAGGGGCTTCCGCTCCAGATGTTCTTCGAGGACGAGGCCGGCGAGATCGAAGAGCGGCGTGACATCTGTCCGCTCAATCTCGAGGGCGGGCCCCCGCTCGAGGCGCTCGCCGAAGAGGCACTCTGGCTCGTCGGCGTCCACGAGCTGCGGCTCTCCTCGATCGACGAAGCGGCGGGCGGCAGCGACGAGACGCGGATCCGCTTGCGCGACCTGTTCGCACGCGAGGCCTGAGCAGCGCCGAAGAGATCGTTCCGGCCTTCGACTTTCGGCCGGGGCGGGATCGCGCGCCTGCGACGAGCGCATCGATCCGGGCGCGCAGCGAAGCGGGCTCAGACCGGCAGCTTCTCGCCCGACCACTGCTCGCTCAGCGCGATCAGCTGCTTCGCCGCCGCGCGGTCGAGGGCCCAGGGCATGACGCCGATCGAGGCGGTCGGCGACTGGATGGGCTCGGCGATGCCGCAGTCCTCGCAGTAGACGCCGCCCTGGCCGTCGAGCTCCGGCGCCGTCGCCGCCCAGACGGAGGTCGCGGCGCCCTGCGGTACCTGCTTGAACTTCATGGGCTCGGCCTGCGGTCGCCGGCCCATCATCGCCTTGAAGTCGTCGGGGGAGAGATGGCGCCCGAGCTCGGTATGGATGGCGCCCGGATGCACGCCGAACGCTCGGATGCCGCGGTCCTTGTAGCGATCGTCGAGGAATACGCTGAACAGCACGTTCGCCGTCTTCGCCTGGCCGTAGGCTGCCCACTTGTCGTAGGGCTCCTTCTCGAAGAGCGGGTCCTCGGCGCGGAAGGGCGACATGCGATGGCCGCCGCTCGAGAGGTTGATGATGCGGGCGGGCGCAGCAGCGAGGAGGTTCGGCAGCAGGCGCGTCGTCAGGACGAAATGGCCGAGATGATTGGTGCCGAGCTGGAGATCGAGGCCCTGCTTCGTGCGCGAGAGCGGGCAGGCCATGACACCGGCGTTGTTGATGAGCAGATGGATCTTCGGGAAGCGCTTCGCGATGTCGTCCGCGCCGCGGCGGACGGAGTCGAGATCCGAGAGATCGAGCAGCGCGATCTCGAACTCGCCCTTCGTCTCCGCGGCGCGCAGACCGGCGACCGCTTTCTCCGTCTTCTCCGCGTCGCGCGCGACGCAGACGACCCGGGCGCCGCGGCTCGCGAGCACCCGCGCTGTCTCGATGCCGAGCCCGGCGGAGACGCCGGTCACGACGGCGGTCTTGCCCGAGAGGTCGATGTCGCGGGCGACTTCCTCGGCGGTCGAATCGAATCCGAATCGTCTCGTCATGGGGGAGCTCCTTCAGAGGGCAGGCCCGGCGTTCGTCGGCGGGGCCGTGGCCTCGTAGGTCAGCACGGTCCGGATCTCGACGTTCTCGGGGTAGGCGCTGGCGCGGACGAGGTACGAGCGGTCGGCGTCGAGGCGGCGGATCTTGAGGCGCTCCCGGGCCG
>CAZFKD010000055.1:8596-13703 GCA_964519695.1 uncultured Spirochaetaceae bacterium | reverse complement strand
GGCCATGCTCGCCGAGCAGCGGTGCCGCGCGGCGCGGTGCGACGGGATGATCGGCGAGCCGGATCGGCGCGCCGAGCGTCCGCACACGGCCGAGCCGCGGATGCGCGACGTCGACGAGCGCGCCGCGCGCTGCAAGATGGGGATGCTCCGAGAGGTCGGCCATCGTGTAGACGGCAGTCGCCGGGCAGCCGTTCGCCTGGCAGACGGCCATGATCTCTTCCTTCGAACGGCCGCTCGCCCATTCTCCGATCAGGGCGTAGATCAGATCCGCGTTGCGTCCGCGCTCCCACATGTCGTCGAAGATCTCGGGACGCGCCCAGTCGGGATCGCCCATCGCCGCGCGCAGTCCGCGCCACTGGGCCTTTTCGAGCGCGATGACGAGGACGTGGCCGTCGCGGCAAGCGACGATGCCCGCCGGTGCCGCCAGTCCCATGCCCGCGCCGCCGGTCCGGCGATCGAAGCGGCCGTCCTGCGCATAGCCGCCGACGTTCAGCGCGCCGACGAAGAGCGCCCCGAGGATCTCCGCCGACGCGACGTCGAGTCGCTGGCCGCCGCCGATGCGATCGCGACCGAGCAGGCAGGCGAGGCCCCAGGCCGCCGCTGCATAGCCCGCGAAGAAATCCGCGGAGAAGGTGCCGTGCTCGAGGGGCTCGCCGTCCGGGCGGCCGCAGTAGCGCGCACCACAGGCCGAGAAGTGATAGGCGTTCAGGTCGTAGCCCTTCCAGCCGGCGAGCGGGCCGGTGCGGCCGAAGGGCGAGAGCGAGATCGAGACCAGATCGGGATGGCGGGCGCAGACCGCCTCTTCCGTCCAGCCAAAGCGGGCGAGCGGATCCGCCGCGGCGCACGAACTGCCGACGACCAGGACGTCGGCTTCGCCGAGCAGCCCCTCGAGCCGCTGTCGATCCGCCGGAAGCTCGGGATCGAGTACGACGCTCCGCTTGTCCGTATTGAGAAAGAAGAACGTGCCGCTGGCTTCGGGATCGGGCCGGTCGCCCGGGAACGGGCCGAACGAGCGCGTCGCGTCCCCCGTTCCGGGCGCCTCGACCTTCAGGACCTCGGCGCCCTGGTCCGCGAAGAGCCGGGCGCAGAACGGGCCCGCGATCCCCGAGGCGAGCTCGAGGACGCGGACCCCGCAGAGGGCATGAGTTCGTTCGCTCATGCCCCCCTGTGTAGACCAATCAATAGTTCCACTGCACCTGCGCGCCGATCCGGTGGGCATTCTTCGTATCGTCGTAGGGTGCCGAGCGCGTGTTCGTGCGCTCGAAGGAATGGGTGTACATCACGGTCAGCTCGAGCTCGGGCCACGGCGCGTACTCCACTCCTGCGTCGATTTCGTTGACGCTCGAGCGCGGCGCGTTCGTCGCGAACTTCCGGCCACCCTTGTAGTAGTTCCAGCGCGCGAATGGGAGCAGACTACCGTATGCGCCGCTGCCCTTGTGGTGGAGCTGGAGATAGCCGCCATGGAGGAAGCGCGACTCGATGCGGTCGCCGTCGGGCGAGAGCTCCGGGCCCTCCCCCACGTTCCATTCGGCCTCGATGCCGAAGGGCTGCGGATACCAGACGAAGGTGAGTCCCCCGCGCTGGTCGATCGCGCCGTTCGAGGGCAGATCCGGCGTGATCGGTCCTGCGCCGAGGTCGATCTCGCTGCGCGAGGACACGAAGCGGCCGTAGTGGTACTGCGCGCCGATCTCCACGATCTGACCGTTCGGGAACGTGAAGGGATTGCTGACGCGGGCCACCACATGCGGCTGATGGTTCCGGTCGGATCGATTCAGACCCTGCCCGGCGTAGACGCCGAGCGAGGCCACACCGTAGTCGCCGGAGCCCTTGAGTCCCAGACCGACGAGATCCTTGAAGACCGCGCGTGTCCGGGCTGGCGCCCAGATCAGGTAGGCGCCGAGATCCCGCTCGCCCTCGACCGTGCTGTTGAGTGCGTCCGGCCGCTCGAGCGGCGCGCGATTCTGGCTCGACTGGAGATTCACGAAGCCGAAGGGCACCTTCGATTCGCCGACCCGGATCCGGAACTCCTTCTTCGCATCGAGCGCGATGTCCGCGTAGAGATCACGCATCTGGAGCGCCGTGTCGCCCGTTCCGGGCGAGGCGTTGAAGTCGAGCTGCGCATAGAGAAAGACGTGCTCGCTCGCGTCGCCGCTGAAGATGAAGCGGCCACGCCGGATCAGGAACATCTCGTTGTCGCGGACCGATCGGTCGGCGGGGATTTCGAGATCGGGGCCGGACTGCGAGAGGACCTCGGCGAGCCGGAACTGCGTATAACCGCGCAGCGAGATGCGCTCGTACCATTTGCCTGCGAGCGCCTCGTCGATCAGATCCGACGACGTTCCGTCCACGATCTCTTCGATCCGGAGGAAGCCCTTCTTCTGCTCCTCGATCGCCCGCTCGGCCTCTTCGATCCGCTCACCCTGCGCCTCGACCTCGCGCGTCACGCCCTCGAGGGTCGAGCCCGTGCTCGGCCCGTCCGCGGAGTCCGAAATGTCTCCTCGCGGGGGGGCCGCCTCTGCTCCGGCGCCGTCTGTGGATGCATCGACGCCGCGCTCCGCTTCGTTCGGCCCGTTCGAGTCGCCGACCAGCGCCTGGTATTCGGCCTCCGAGATCGAGCCCCGCTTCCGGAGGATTTCGAGCAGCTCGGTCATCGCGGGATCCGCGGCCCGGGCCGGCCCCGCAGCTGCGAACCCGCCGACGAAAGCCACGACCGTGGCAGCCCCGACGAAAGCGATCCTCGACCCTCTCGACGACACGAATCCCTCCGGTTTCCGCGACCGGCGAGAACACGTCGGGGAGGCCGGGGGATGGCCCAGCTCGCATCCGAGCTGCAGACGGGTCGTCGGCGAACGCGGCGGCATTCAACCCGAGCTTCGTGGCGATCGTGTGACGAACAAAAGGCGTGCATGAAACTTCGTGGCGATGGCGTGATCGGATCGAGAGCGTGATCGACGATCGTGTGACGGGATCAGCCGCCGGCGAGGGGCGCGAGGAAATGGACCTCGCTCGCGGGCCGGAGGGTCTGGAAGCGGGCGTCGTGGTGGAGCGTGCCGTCGATGGCGACGGTGGCCCCCTCGAGCTTGCCGGCGAGCGCGGGATAGCGGGCATAGAGGGCCGCGACGAGGTCGACGACCCGGGCGGCCTCGAGCTCGACCGACTCGTCGCCGGTCAAGGCTCGCAGGCCGCCCGTGAAGATCACCTTCGGCATCTTCGGCCCTCGCGAGCTAGCCCTGCTTCGTCTCGATGGCGTCGAGCACGCGCGGCGGCGTCATCGGCAGCTGGTGCATCCGGACGCCGATCGCGCGCGACACCGCATTCCCGACCGTCGCGAGCGGCGGCACGATCGGCGTCTCGCCGACGCCGCGCACGCCGTAGGGATGCAGCGGGTTCGCGACATCGACGACGACGGTATCGATCATCGGCAGATCCGACGCGACCGGCATCCGGTAGTCGAGGAAGCCCGGGTTCTCCATCTTGCCGTCCTTGTCGAAGAGGTACTCCTCCCAGAGCGCCCAGCCGATGCCCTGGGCGGCGCCACCCTGGAGCTGGCCCTCGACGTAGCTCGGATGAACGGCCTTGCCGGCATCCTGGACCACGGTGTACCGCGCGACCGTCGTGCGTCCCGTCTCCGGGTCGACCTCGACGTCGCAGATGTGGACGCCGAAGCCCGGACCAGCGGCCGGCGGGTTCACCGACGCGCTCGCGATGATCGGCCCGCCGGTATGCCCCATCTGCTTCGCAATGTCGGCGAGCGCGAGCGGCTTGTTGTTCGAGGCGCCGTTCGTACCGATGGCCTGGCCATCGCGCCATTCGACCGCATCGACCTCGCAGCCCCAGATCGTCGCCGCGCGCGCGCGCAGATGCTCGATCACGAGCTTCGACGCCTCGATCACGGCCATGCCCGTCGCGTAGGTCACGCGGCTACCGCCCGTCAGGTCGCAGTAGCCGACCGAGTCCGTGTCGCCGACCAGGGGCCGGATGCGATCGACCGGAATGCCCAGCTCCTCCGCCGCCGTGATCGCCATCGACGCGCGCGATCCGCCGATGTCGGGGTTGCCGGTCCGCACGACCGCGGAGCCGTCGTCGTTGATCGAGACCGTCGCGCTCGACTGCAGCCCGACGTTGAACCAGAAGCCGGCGCCGACGCCGCGCCCCTGGTTCTCGCCGAGCGGCGCCTTGTAGTGCGGATGGTTCTTCGCGGCCTGCAGGCATTCGACGAAGCCGATGCGATCGAATTTCGGACCGTAGGACGCGACGTCGCCTTCCTTGACGGCGTTCTTGAGGCGCAGCTCGATCGGATCCATGCCGAGCTTCTGCGCCGCCTCGTCGATCACGGACTCGATCGCGTAGGCCGCATTCGGCGCGCCGGGCGCGCGATAGGCGGCGACCTTCGGCTTGTTGAGCGCGATGTCGAGGCCCTCGAGCCGGAAATTCGGGAAGTTGTAGGACGCGAAGACCGTCATCGACGCGGCGCCCATCGGCGAGCCCGCGAAGCCCCCGGCCTCGAACTCCATGCGCGTATCGGCCGCGACGAACGTGCCGTCCCTCTTCGCGCCGATCTTCGCCCAGATGCGCGTGCCCGAGGTCGGACCCGTCGCCCGGAAGACCTCTTCCCGGGTCATCACCATCTTCACCGGACGCCGGGCCTTGCGCGAGAGCAGCACGGCGACGGGCTCGAGATAGATCGTCGTCTTGCCCCCGAAGCCGCCGCCGATCTCGGAGGGCGTCACGCGAATCAGGTTCGGATCGAGCTGCAGCGTCACGGCGATCATCGACTTCACGGCGAACTGGCCCTGCGTCGAGCACCAGATCTCGGCCTGCCCGTTCTCGCGCGTCGTCACGACCGTCGCATGGGGCTCGATGTAGCCCTGATGCGCCATCGAAGCCTCGTACCAGCCCTCGACGACGACGTCCGCCGTCGCGAAGGCGGCATCGACGTCGCCCTTCGCGTTCGCGAGACGCATCATGATGTTCGTGTCGCCTTCCGGAAGCGGCGGGACACCGACGGCCTTGCGGCCCTCGTGCAGGATCGGCGCATCCTTCGCGAGCGCCTGCTCGAGGGAGAGGACCGGCTTCAGGACCTCGTAGTCGACGGCGTTGCCGGTGT
>CAZFKD010000055.1:0-8586 GCA_964519695.1 uncultured Spirochaetaceae bacterium | reverse complement strand
CTTGCAGGCCTCACGAGCCTGCTCGACGGTCGAGGCGGCGACGGCCGCGATCGCGTGGCCGTGATAGAGGGCCTTGCCGCGGGCCATGATGTTGGCCTGCAGATCCTTCGGATCGATGTGGCTCTCGCCCGCGGCCATGCCGCCGCTGCCGATCTCGGGAAAATCGGCGCCCGTGACGATCGCCTTCACGCCCGGCATCGTGAGGGCCTTGCTGACGTCGATCTTCTTGATGCGCGCGTGGGCGTGGGGGCTGCGCAGGATCGCGCCGTGGAGCATGCCCGGCAGCGACAGGTCGGCGCCGTAGTTGGCGCGGCCCGTCACCTTGTCGAGACCGTCGTGCCGGATCGGACGCGTCCCGACGACCTTGTACTTGCGCTCGCCCTTGCCGTTTTCCTGGGTGCTGTCCTGGGTGCTCATGCGGATTCTCCTCGCATCGACGCCGCGGCGTCGAGAACGGCCCTGATGATCTTGTCGTAACCGGTGCAGCGGCAGAGATTGCCGGCCAGGTAGTAGCGGGCTTCCGCTTCCGTCGGATTCGGGTTCTTCAGCAGCAGCGCCCGCGTCGCGACGATCAGGCCGGGCGTGCAGACGCCGCATTGCAGCGCTGCGTGCTCGAGGAACTTCTGCTGGATCGGATGCAGCCCGGAGCCCTGGGCGACCCCTTCGACCGTCCCGATCTCGCGTCCCTGCGCCTCGGCCGCGAGCACGAGACAGGCCGGCACGAGCTGGCCGTCGAGCGTGATCGAGCAGGACCCGCAGTCGCCCGTCGAGCAGCCTTCCTTGGTTCCCGTCAACCCGAGCTCGTCGCGCAGCGCCGACAGCAGGGACTGCTGCCCGTCGCAGAGGAAATCGAGCTGCTCGCCATTGATCGTCGCCTGGACCTGGATCTTTGCCACCGGAACTCCCCTCAGCGCGCCTTCGCCCGCTCGTACGCCTGCTTCGCGACGCGCCTGGTCAGCACCGCGGAGATCTTCTTGCGATAGGCCACCGTGCCGCGGCGATCGTCGATCGGCTTCGCCGCCGCGAACGCCGCCTGCCCTGCGCGCTCGAGCGCCGCGTCGTCACATTTCGTCCCGACGAGCGCCGCCGCAGCCTCGGGAACGAGGATCGCCGTCGGCGCGACCGCACCGAGCACGACCCGCGCGGCCGTGACGACGCCGGCGGCATCGAGCGTCAGCGCCACCGCCGCCCCGACCACCGCGATGTCCATCTCGCTGCGGGGGATCAGGCGCTGATAGGCGTCCGCCGAATGCGGCGCGGGCGCGGGGATCTCGAACTCGACGATGAATTCGCCCGGCACGAGGCTCGTCTTGCCGGGCCCCGTGTTGATCTGCTCGACCGGCACGCGCCGCTCGCCCTTCGGCCCCGCGACGACGGCCGTCGCCCCGCAAACGATCAGCGCCGGCACCGAGTCGGCCGCCGGCGAGGCATTGCAGAGATTCCCCGCCCAGGTCGCGCGCCCCTGGATCTGGCTCGAGCCGATCAGATCCGTCGCCTCGGCGATCCCCGGCCAGAGCTTCCGGATCGAATCGTTCGCATAGATCTGCGCCGCCGGCACGGCGGCCCCGGCGCGCAGCCCCTTCGAATCGAGCGCGAGCGCCGACAGCCGCGGAATCCGCTTCACGTCGACGAACACCGTCGGAACGCGATTCATGAGCCGCATCTGCACGATCAGATCGGTTCCTCCGGAGAGGACCTTCGCGCCCGCGTCCCCGGCGAGCAATCGCACGGCGGCTTCGACGTCGTTCGGGGCTTCGTATCGAACGGATTCCAACTTCGACCTCCCTCGGGCTCGGCGCTCGGTCCGCGACCGGACCGCTCGTGATTTCGCGCTTCGTGATCGGACTTTGCGACTCGGATCGTCCGCCGGACGGACGCGAGGCGCCGGCCAGCATAAGTCTCAGGACGGCATCTGGAAATACGCATCGACCTCGGCCGGGGGATCATAGTAGCCCCGGACGTGGACGAACTTCCCGTTCTCACCGAGGGTCCAGACCTCGATCGTCTCGAACTCGAACTGCTGCTCGCCGATCCGGCCCGAGTTCTGGACGACGCAGGCGATGTCGGCCCCGCGGTAGTAGATCAGGCGGTGATGGAGCTGCCAGCGCTGGCCGTCGACGAAGGACGCGTCCCATTGACGCGCGGCGGCCTCGAGGCCGTGCTTCGCCGGGACCCCGACGGGATCGTCGAAGCGCACCTCCGGATCGAAGAGCGCGATCCAGCCTTCACGATCGAGCCGGTTCCAGCAGTCGAGATGGCGCTCGAAGGCACGCCGCAGGGCGTCACGGGAGGGGGGCATCGGACGGGCTCCTCGGGCGCTACAGGATCGGAAGCGGGCGGCCTGCCAACGTCACGCGGACCTGCGGCCCACGGTCACCGTACCGCCCCGGACGGACGTCGCCCACCTGTCGGGATCGGCACGACCGAGCGCCGCGCTCGGACGACTGCGGCATCGGAGCGGCTGGACGCGCGCTTCCCGGGTTGGCCGGCCCGCGGCCGCTCGAGCCCCCACTCCACCTAACACGGACGGAAGCGCTGCTCGATCTCGCGCTCGGACAGGCCGAACTCCTGCGCCGAGTAGGCATGAGCGCCGTGTCGCCCCTTGCGATTCTCGACCAGCCACGTCTGCATCGCGGCCTCGGCGGCCGCGGAGAGACCAAAGCCGAAGCGGTCGTAGATCCGGCGGACCTCGGCGAGAGGATCGGCCTGGAAATCATCGAACTGCATGCGGTGGAAGCGCTCTCGCGGCAGACCACTGCAGACCTCGTCGATCCGGCGCAGCCCGCGGACCCAGAGCTCGAGCTGGGCCCGCCCGTGCTCGGCCGGATCGAAGTCGGCGACCGCCGCCTTCATGAGGACGGCGGTGAGGCTCGCGACCGAGGGAATCATCTTCGCGGGCTCCCGCATCGTCGTGACGACGCAGGCGTCGGGAAAGACCTCGAGGAAGCGGTCGAGATGGAACATGTGGGTCGCGTCCTTGAGCAGCAGCCGGCGACCGGGCTCGCCTCCGGCGATCAGCGCGACGTTCCTGCGGTAGCGCCGGTAGCGCGGGCCCATGTCGCACGCAGCCCACCAGCGCGAGTAGGACGGAATCCGGAAGCTGCACTCGAGGTTGACCGTCGCGAAGCTCTGGCGGAGCAGATGCCAGCATTCATCGACTTCGTCGGCGTCCATGTCGTGGATCGCGCGCATCCCCGGCGCCGCTTCGAACAAGGCGCGCGTCCGCGCGTCGCACTCGACGAAGGCCGGGATCGACGTCCATTCGGAGCGCGGGGGCCGCCGCATCGGCGCGTCCATCAGCCACATCTCCAGCCCCTGCAGCGCGGGATCCCGGGCGAGCAGCCGATGGAGCGTCGTCGAGGCCGTGCGCGGCATGCCGACGATCAAGAGGGGACGCTCGATCGCGAACGCGTCGACGTCGGGATGGCGACGAAATCCCGCCTCGGAATGCAGTCGACCGACGAGCCCGGTCAGGATCTGTTCCGCGAGCGCGGCCCGTCCGACGGGCGTGAGGCGCGATTCCTTCTCTGCCGCCTCGAGCAGGCAGTCGAGCCCCTCGCGATGGTCGTCGGGGCCGAAATCCGAATACCCCGTCGCCGCGCGCGCGGCCGCCTCGAGGGCTTCGAGGCGTTCGGGAAGCGGTGCCGCTAACGCCAATTGCCCCTCCCCGTCTCGCGATCCCAGCGCAGCATCTCCTTGACGACCGGATCGTCGAGGTTCCGCCAGATCGGCTCGAGGCCGGCGATCGTCGCATGGATCTCGAGCAGCTCGGCGCCGTCCGGCCCGGCGAGCAGCGGACCGTACCAGACGTTCGGCTCGATCAACGCGACGGCGCCGCGCTCGTACCAGGCATCGCCGATCTTGAGTCGACCGAAGAGGACGACGTTCGCGGTCCACGATTTGTGACGATGCTCCGGGGCACCCTCGTTCGGCCCCCAGCGCACGTGCATGAAGCCCGGCTTCACCGGATCTTCGTCGTACCCGAGCCGCCAGGCCGCCGCCTCGCCGGCCGCGGTCGCGAGGCGCTCCTCCTCGTCCCAATGCGTGAACACGATGCCGGAGTTGTCGTCGGCCATGGGATCTCCTTCGCACGCCTGCGCCTTGCCACGCCTGCCTACGCCTTCGGGTAGAACTGCCGACACCACCGGCGGTACTCGGCGATCGGGCCGTCGCCGTCGCAGAGGACGGGCCGATCCCGATAGATCTTGTTCTCCCAGATCGGCACGTCCTCGTTCGTCTGCTTGACGATGTCCCGAATGATCGCCGCCGCGACGCCGCCCTTGGGATCCTCGCCGTTCACGCGGGGCTGGGTAAAGGCATAGCGGACATGGGTCGTCGTCGCGTCGATCGGGGTCGACGTCGCGAGCTCGAGCGTCTCGCAGATGCCGGTGAATCGGGTCGCCGAGAAGCCCATCCCGAACGAGCGCGCCTCGATTCCCCCCTTGAAATCGCCGCGCGGCGTCTTCATCTCGACGGGCTGGAAGGCCGTCCGATAGGGGCCGTCCTCCTTCGCCTCCATGTTCGGGACGTTGAGCGTGCCGTGGACGAAGCGGAAATGCGCCGGGTCGACGCCGTTCTCGCCCAGCTCCTGACCATGGGCGCGGATCTTCCAGTCGTAGCGCTGGTGGGTCGACCAGTCGGGGCTCGTCGATTCTTCGACCTCGGGAATCTCGAACCAGGGCGCGCTGCCCGCCGGATCGTGCCAGACGAAGACGAAGCCGTTGCGTTCGAGGGTCGGCCACTTCTTCACCCGCGCGCTCTCGGGAATCCGCTTCGCATAGCCGATCTCGCGACACGTCCCCTCGACGTCGAAGGCCCAGCCGTGGAACGGGCAGCGCAGACGCTCGCCTTCGACGCGGCCGCCATGGCCGAGATGGGCGCCGAGATGGGGGCAGAAGGGATCGAAGACCGAGACCGCTCCGCCCTCCGTCCGGAAGACGACGAGGTCCTGGCCTAAATAATATCGGATCGCGACCTCGCCCTTCGCGATCTCGTCGCCGACGGCGACGGCGAACCAGCCGTTCGGGATCGGGAGCGTCGCAGCCCGCACATCGCCCGTGGACTTCATCTTCTGCCTCCTCCTCGTTTCGGTCGCTTCGGTCGCTTCGGCACCCGCTCCGAGTCGCCCGACGACTTACCCGCGCCGCGCCGGAACGTCGCCGACGAATTCACAACCGCTCCGAGATCGTCCGGAGCGTGGCGACCGTGATCTCGAGATCACGCGCCCGCACGCCCACGCACGCCTGCTCGAGGTATCCGACGGCGCGCGGAATGATGGCATCCCGGAGCGCCGCGCCCTTCGGCGCCAACGAGACCAGATAGGCCCTGCGGTCGCGCGCCGAGGTCTGCTTGCGGACGAGCCCGCGTTCGATCAACCGATCGAGCATCCGCGTCACGGCCGGCTTGTCCTTGTAGGTGAGCGAGGCGAGCTCGACCTGCGTCAGCTGCCCGAACTGGTGGAGCCGGTTCAGGATCGCGAACTCCCGCGGCCGCAGGTCGCTGCGCTCGGCGGCGATCGCCCGCGCGAGGGCCGAGCTCAACCGGAACGCGGCCTGACTCACGACGAAGCCGACGACGTTGTCGTAGTCGTCGAATGAAAACGCGGAGAACGCCGCCGCCGGCGCGCCGCGCGCCGGTCTCGGCTCGGCGCTGCGTGCTGCGTTCGCTCTCGTCGCACCGGCTCGCTTCATCGCTCGCTCCGACGGCCCCGGCCAGACGTGTGGACTGCCGCAGTCGGACCGATGGTTGCCAAACACAACGAAGTTGGCAAGACTCGCCGCGCTCACCCGGGAAAACGCCGCGGCGGCGGAGAGCGGACGCATGAACGATCCCTCGGCCAGCGCGTTCCGTCTCGACGATCGTGTCGCCCTCGTGACGGGGGGGACGCGCGGGATCGGTGCCGCGATCGCGCGGGAGCTCGCGGGCGCCGGTGCGCGGATCGTCCTCACGGGTCGTGATGCCGCAGTCGCAGCGGCCTGCGCGGAGGCCCTCGTCGCCGAGGGCGCCGATGCCCGGGGCTGGGCCTACGATGCCCGCGACCGCGCCGCGCCGGCGCAGCTCGCCGAGCGCATCAGCGACGAGATCGGCCGCCTCGACGTCCTCGTCAACAACGCCGCCGTCCTGCGCCCCCATGTCGTCGCGCGCCTGCGCGAAGAGGAGTTCGACGAGCTCTTCCAGGTCAACGTGAAGTCCGCCCTCTTCCTGACCAAGGCACTGCAGCCGCTGCTCGAGGCCTCGGCTCGCGGCTGCGTCCTCAACATCACGGCCGCCGGCGCCCAGTCGCCGATGGCCGGGATCGGCGCCTACTGCGCCAGCAAGGCGGCGCTCGTCAACCTGACGCGCACGCTCGCGAAGGAGTGGACCCCGCTCGGCATCCGCGTGAACGCCCTCACGCCCGGCTCGACCGCGACCGACATGATCCTGCCCGTCGACGCGGAGCGCCGCGAGCGTTTCGTCGCGGAGATGGCGGCCCAGAACCCGATGAACCGGATCGCCGAGCCCGTCGAGATCGCCCGCGCGGCACGCTTCCTCGTCAGCGACGCCGCCTCCTACGTGACGGGACACGTCCTCGTCGCGGACGGCGGGCTGCTCGCTTGACGGCCGCGAGCGCGGCGCCGCAGCCGACGGCGGGCCATGCACTGCTCGACGGCAAGACGGTCGTCGTGACGGCGTCGGCCGGAACGGGGATCGGGTTCGCGACGGCGCGGCGCTGCGCCGCAGAAGGCGCGACCGTGTTGCTCTCGGATCTCCACGAAAAGCGGCTCGCCCGCTGCGCCGACGAGCTCGCCGAGGCGATCGGACGACCGGTGCCCCGGGTCGTCTGCGACGTCCGCTCGAACGCGTCGGTCGTCACGCTCGTCGATGCGGCGACCGCGGAGCTCGGCGGGATCGACGTCCTCGTCAACAACGCGGGGCTCGGCGGGACGTCGGACGTCGTCAGGACGAACGATGCGCAATGGGACGCGATCCTCGACGTGAACCTGTCCGGGACGTTCCGCTGCCTGCGCGCGGCGCTGCCCGGGATGATGGCGCGGCACAGCGGCGTCATCGTCAACATGGCGAGCATCGTCGCGTGGCGGGCGGAGCGCGGCCAGGCGGCCTACGCGGCAGCGAAGGCGGGCGTGCTCGCCCTGACCCGCTGCGCGGCGATCGAGGCGGCGCCCTTCGGCGTGCGGATCAACGCCGTCGTGCCGAGCCTCGCGCTGCATCCGCATCTCGAGAAGGTCTCGGACCCCGCCTTCCTGCAGCGGATGGTGCGGGAGAACGAGGTCTTCGGGCGGGCCGCGGAGCCGTTCGAGATCGGGAACGCCGTCGTATTCCTCGCCTCGGATTATTCGAGCTACATGACGGGCGAGGCGCTCTCGGTGAGCTGTCGCCGGGCGTAGGCGTGCAGCCGGAGAGTCGGCCCGCGCGACGCGGGCGGGCGAGCGAAACGGTGCGGAGGAGGATGGGTGGCCCGGAAGCTGAACGACGACATGAAGCGCCTGATCGACGGCGCGAACTTCGCGCATCTCGCGACGCTCCAGGCCGACGGCGCGCCGAAGGTCGAGCCCGTCTGGATCGGCCGCGAGGGAGATCGACTTCTGATCGCGACGGATCGCCGATCGCTGAAATCGGGCAACATCGAACGCGACCCGCGCGTCGCGGTCTCGCTCGTCGCCCGCGAGAATCCCTACGAGCAGCTCCTGATCCGCGGCCGCGTCGTCGAGACCCGGGACGACGGCGACCTCGCCGGTCTCGACGCGCTCTCGGAAGCCTATCTCGGGGGGCCGTTCCCGAGGCGCAAATGGCCGAGCCGCGTGATCTTCGTGATCGAGCCGAGCGTGGCGCGCCACTACGTTTCGCCGCTCGTGGACCCGCGCCTGTGATTCGCGCCCGCGCCGAAGGCCGCGCATCCCGGAAGGCGACGGGAGCGCAGTCGGCCGGGCGCCGCCATCGGACGCATTCCCCACAAGAGAGGACGAAAACATGACCATCCGCTGCACCATCGAGAACCAGATCGCCGAAGTCGTGATGCACCATCCGCCCGTCAACGCGATCACGGTCGGGGATACCTGGAAGATCCACGACACCTTCAAGGAGCTCTCCGAACGCAGCGAGCGCGAGGACATCCGCGCGATCATCCTGACCGCCGAGGGCAAGGGCTTCAACGCCGGCATCGACATCAAGGAGATGCAGAGCACGCCCGGCTGGGGGCATTTGCTCGAATCCGGCGAGGCCTGCTATGCGACGTTCCACCAGATCTATCAAACGCCGATCCCCGTCATCGCCGCCGTCAACGATTTCTGCATGGGCCTCGGGATCGGCCTCGTCGGGAGCTGCGACCTGATCGTCGCATCGACGAAGGCGCGCTTCGGGCTGCCCGAGGTCGACAACGGCGCGCTCGGCTGCGCCTCCCATCTCGCGAAGCTGGTCCCGCCGATGAAGCTGGAGGACTGCAAAGTACCAATGGCTTGGCGACCATTGGCCGCCGGAACGATCGACGCATCGAAGTCTAAGGGGTTGGCAAAGCTGCTGGCTCCCGAGTTGAAGTATGAAATGACCACCGACATGCAACCGGCCAAGTTGGTTGACGGTGGGTGGAAT
>CAZFKD010000054.1:6450-13792 GCA_964519695.1 uncultured Spirochaetaceae bacterium | reverse complement strand
ACCGTGACTTCGCGCCCGCGCTCGCAAAGGAACTCCGCGAGCTCGAGGCCGACGATCTCGCCGCCGAGGACCACGACGTTCTTGCCGAGCGGCATGTAGGCGCGAGTCGCGGCCCTCAGCATCTCGGGGCTGCCCGTCAGGCCGGTCGCCGCGCCGACCCGGCTCGAGAGCCGGTCGAACCACGAGGTCTTGCGCCGGAGCTCGTCGGTCATCTGTCCGGAGAGCATCGCGCGCAGGTCGTCGCCGCTGAAGACGATCGGCTGCTCCTTGCCGGGAATGTCGGGCAGCGAGCGGACGGCGCCCGTCGCGACGACGACGAAATCGGGCCCCAGCGCGCGGATCGCTTCGGGGGTCGCCTCGCACGCGAGCCGGACGTCGACACCGCTCCGCTCGACCTCGCGGATCAGCCAGTCGAGCAGCCGGTTGTTGGGCTCGTAGGCGAGGGACGCGACGCGCAGCGTCCCGCCGAGGCGGCTCTCCTTCTCGAGCAGCACGACCTCGTGTCCGCGCTCGTCGAGGCGACGCGCCGCCTCGAGACCGGCCGGCCCGCCGCCGACGACGACGACGCGACGGCACGGCGCGGACTTCCGCGCGCGCTCGGCGTGCTCCCGGCCCGTCTCGGGATTGACGGCGCAGCGGCCGGTCTGGCGCAGGTAGATCGCGCTCACGCAGGTGTAGCAGTAGATGCAGGGCCGGACGTCCTGCGGTCGGCCGGCCGCGAGCTTCCGCGCGAAGGTCGGATCGGCCAGGATCTTGCGGCCGAATCCGACGAAGTCGCAGGCCTGCTCGCCGATGCTGCGGTCGGCGTCGTCGAACTCGATCCGGCCCGAGGCGAGCACGGGGATCGAGACGGCGCGCTTGATGGCGGCCGCGCCCGGGACGTTCGTGTTCGGGAGGTGCGGGATGTTCGACTCGGAGTGGAGCTTGCCGACGCTGGTGTCGTGATAGGCGCTGGCCGTGATCGCGTCGGCGCCGGCGCGCTCGAGCAGCTTCGCGGTCTCGACGGCGAGGTCGAGCGTGATGCCGTCCGACTTGCCGACCTCGCGCGCGTTGATCTTGCAGAGGATCGGGAAGTCGCGCCCGACGGCTTCGCGGATCGCCGCGACCACCTCGAGGTAGAGGCGCGCGCGCCCGGCGAGATCCCCGCCGTAGCCGTCGGTGCGCGTGTTCGTCGACGGCGAGAGGAAGGAGTCGATCAGGTAGCCATGCCCGCCGTGGATCTCGACGGCGTCGATGCCGGCTTCGCGGGCGCGCCGCGCGGCGGCGGCGAATTGCGCGACGACGACGGCGATGTCCTCTTCGGTCAGGACATTCAGGCCGATCTTCTCGCCGCCCGCGAAAGCGGCCAGCTCCTCGGGAAAGAAGAACGAGTCGAAGTCGCCGCGCGCCATCTTCGGGATCGCCGGGGCCCAGAGCGGATGACCGAAGCGCGCCGAATAGCCCGCCTGGAGGCCGCCGTGATGCAGCTGCACGGCGACCTTCGCGCCGTGCCGATGCGCGGCCTCGGCGATGCGCGAGAGGCCCGGGATGAAGCGATCGTCCGAGAGGCTCGTCTGGTTCGGGATCACGGCGCCGACCGGATGCGCGACGCCCGTGACGCCGACGACGATCAGACCGACCCCGCCCTCCGCCTGCCGCTCGTGATAGGCGACGAGGCGATCGCCCGCCGTGTTGTCGTCGTCCGCGAAGCTGACGCCCATCGCGGTCACGACGATCCGGTTCCGGGTCGTCATCGAACCGATGCGGCCGGGGGAGAGGAGATGGGAGTGAAGGGACATCATGGCGCTTCCTCGCGGCTGGGCGACGGGCTGTGCAGTGCAGCGCAGCGGAGGATCGTGCGATCCGCCCCGCGACCCGACGATACTCTGCCCGTTCGGCGCAGTCTGCCTCGAATCGCAGGGGCCGACGGGGCGTCCGGTCGCCGGCTCGCGCCCGGCCTGCCATGCTCGGACCTCCATCCGCGTCCGCGAACGCCAGCCGGCGGCCGCCGGCCCCGGAACATCAGAGGAGAGAGCGGTGAGGGGATCAGCGAGAGCTACATCGAGATCATGAACCTCGTCTACGCCTGTCCCGAGCGGATCGACGCGGGCGATTTCGTGGGGGTCGGGGAGCTCTTCGCCGACGCCGTCTTCGAGACCGAGGGCGGCGAGCCGCTCGTCGGGAGCCGGGCCGTCCGGGAGAACTTCGAACGCTGGACCCGGCGCTACCCGGACGACGGCACGCCCAAGACGCGCCACTGCATCCACAACCCGATCGTCGAGATCGACGAGGCGAACGGCACGGCCGTCGTCCGCTATTACGTCACCGTCTTCCAGCGCACTCCCGACTTCCCGCTCCAGCCCGTCTGGGCGAATCGCTACGAGGATCGCTTCGTCCGCAAGGACGGCCGCTGGCGTCATGCCCATCGGAGCGGTTTCGAACACATGCCCGGGGACGTGAGCGCCCATCTCCTCGAGCCGATCGCGCAGCTCAGTTCGACCAGTAGATGAACTCGTCGTCGGGCGCGTCGGGCAGGCTGAGATCCTTGTCGACGTTGACCGCGAAGGCGGCCTGGCTCGCCCAGGCGGGCGGAGCCTGCTCGGCGTCGTGGGCCGCGAGCGCTGCCTTCAGCTCCGCGAGCTTGTCCGGTCGCTCCGCCGAGAGGTCGTGCTGCTCGGTCGGGTCGGCTTCGAGATCGAAGAGCCAGGCGCGCCCGGGCGGATCGCTGACGCTCAGCTTCCAGCCGTCGACCAGCGCCGAGCGCGAGGCGCCGCTGCGCCAGAAGAGCGAGCGGTGCGGTACGCCCTCCGCTTCGCCCCGGGCATGGGGGAGCAGGTCGACGCCGTCGATCTTCCGATCGTTCGGCAGCGGCGCTCCCGCCGCTGCGGCCGCCGTCGCGTAGAGGTCGAAGTGGTGCACCGGGTCGGAGACCTCCGTCCCCGCCGCGATGCGCGCGGGCCACTTCACGAAATAGGGCACGTGGATGCCGCCTTCGAAGAACGTGAGCTTCCAGCCGCGGAACGGCCGATTGACGTCCGGAAGGCCGAGGTAGCCCGCCCCTCCGTTGTCCGACGTGAAGAAAACGAGCGTGTTCTCCTCGAGCCCGTTGCGCTCGAGAGCGCGGAGCACCTCGCCGACGCCGCGGTCGAGGCTGCGGATCATCGCGGCGTAGACGCGCTCGCGATGATTCTCGATGTGGGGGAGCGCTTCGTAGTCCTCGCGTGTCGCCTGGAGCGGCGTATGCGGCGCCCAGTGGGCCAGATAGAGGAAGAACGGGCGGTCCCGGTTCGCGTCGATCACGCGCACGGCCTGCTCCGTATACCAGTCGGTCAGATAGCCACCGGGCTCGAAGAGCGGCCCGCCATTGAACGATGCGGCGAATCGCATCGAGGCCCACAGGAAGCGGTCGATCGGGTCGAAGTCCTGCCTCGAGTTCACGACCTCGGGATGATCCGCCGGCAGGTAGAGGCCGCTCGCCATGTCGAGGCTCTCGGCGAAGCCCTGGTCGTGGGGCGCCATCCCGTTCGTGGATCCGAGATGCCACTTCCCGATGTGGACGGTGTGGTAGGCCTGCGCGGCGAGCAGCTCCGCCAGCGTGATTTCCGAGGCGGGCATGCCCATGTCGGCGAAAGCCACCGTCTCCGCGTCGGCATGGATCACGGGCGCGCGCATCACCCCGTGTTTCGCCCCGTGGACGATCGGAAGTGCCCGCATCATGGCGGAGGGCGTCGGCGTGAACTCGAATCCGAATCGCGTCCCATAACGACCCGACATCAGCGCGGCGCGCGACGGCGCGCAGGTCGCGTTCGCTGCATAACCGTTCCGGAACGCCGCACCCTCGGCGGCGATCGAATCGATGCTCGGCGTCGGAACGCTGCCGTTCGCGACGCCGCCTCCGCCGAACGTCAGATCGTTCCATCCGAGGTCGTCGGCCAGGATCAGCACGACGTTCGGCGGGCGCCCGCTCGCCGCCCGGCCGCGCGGATCCGGCCCGCTCGACCAGACGACCTCGCGCGTCGGACCGACCCGCATCCGCAGGTCCATCGCGAGCGAAGCCGCGCTCAACAGGATCTCGGCCCGATAGGCGTAGCCGAGAGCGCCGAGGAGCAGGAGAACACCGAATGCGAGGCCAGTGCGGTCCGTGTTCTTCATGAAGGATCTCTTCCGGCTCGAGTCATCACGTGCCCACCTCCCCAGAGATTTCGCCCTTCGGACGACCCGCAGAATCGAACGGCGGCGGCAGGACTTCTGCGTCCGTCGATGAACCTGATCTCGCCGCCCCGAGATTTCGCATCCGCCGCTAGTTCGTTCCAACCCTCGGCGATTCGTCGAAGCGGATCTCGACCAACGTGCCGAAGCCAGGGATCGCGGTCGGGCGAAGCCGCGAGAAGACGTCTTTTGTGTACTCGGGATCGTCCGTGATGGCGCGCGCCATGCCGCGGCGCTCTTCGCCGCGGATCATGACCGTGACCGAGTGGCCTTCACCTTGCAAGAGACGCCACCAGCGGCCATCTGCCCCCGCGAAAACCATGCCGTTCTCTTCGATGTAGTTGACCGGAAGGGTCCGGCCGTCGGGCAAGCTGATGGCCATGACCTTCTTCGCCCTGCTGCCGTTCGGGTCGCCCTTGATCTCGCGGAGTACGCGAGGGTTCGCGACTGAATTCGTGTAGAAGCTGAACGCCAGGGCGACCAGGCCGAGAGCGCCGAGAATGATCGCGATGATACGAAACATGCCTGCCTCCGGTGTCGCGCCGCAGCGATCGCCGAACGCGACGGCACAGACGCGTAAGACCCGGATTCTCACCCTGATCCATCGCGAACGAAACCGCGAAGCAGGGCTCCGACGAGCAGCGCGTTGCCCGAGTTGCCTTCGAGCGGACCGAATCGCGACTCGCAACGAATCCGAGCGGCTCGAACCAGAATCCACCATTCGTTCGCGGGGCCGATCCGGCCCCTGTTGGACGCCCCGTGGTAGGCAAAGTCGTCGGCTCGAAGGAACGAGCACGGAGAAGGTCCGAACGAACTCCATGTCCCAAAACGAGTCGAGGTCGGATCAGCAGGGGCGTGGAGGCATAGCCCGATCGGAATACCGGACACGAGGATTCCCTGTTTGGCAGAGCACACAGGTTCGGGCACTCTTGCGCGCCATGGACACTCCCAATCCTACGGTCTCCAGCCATCGACACCTCATCACGCCGCTGCTGTTGTTGGTGGGACTTGCGGCGGTCGGGTTCGGGTTGCTGTTGATATCGGCCGTGCTCGGGAGCGCCACGCTGGGGCCCCTCACCGATCCACTCGGGTGGCTCGCTGCGCTCGATGTCAGCCACGTCTATGAGGTGCTGAGCGGCGGCGCCGCAGAGGTCATCGCGGCGGTGCTGGCCAGTGCGGTGACCGTAGTGGCGATCGTCGTGGAACTGGCGGCCAACCGCTACAGCCACGAGATCACCCGGCTGTTTCTGCGTGAACCGGTGAACGTGATCGTACTCGGGTTGTTCGTCATCACGACCCTGATGTGCGTGTGGATCGGCGTCATCCTCGGCGATTCGAGCCCGGATGCGCTCCTGCCCAATGCCGGATTCGCCATAACGCTCGTTCTGGTGACCTTGTGCCTGCTTTTGCTGTTGCCATACATCTACTTCGTGTTCACGTTTCTGTCACCGATCACGGTCATCGATCGAATCTGCCGCGACGCCTACCGGGTGATTCTCGGCGCCCGGGCCGGCAACCTGGCGCGCAGTCAGTCGCGAGTCGAGGAGGCCATCGACGAACTTCAGGACGTCGCGCGCAGCGCCATCACCAAGAGTGACCGTGGGATCGCCATGGCTGCAGTGGACACGCTCGCCGATCTTGTCCGCGACTACCAGCGCGTACGCCACCGCCTACCGCCCGGGTGGTTCGAGGTCACCGCCAAGGTGGCCGCCGATCCGGACTTCGTCTCGCTGTCGTCGGAAACCATGGAGGAAGTGCGGGGTCACGGCATCTGGCTCGAGCGCAAGGTGTTCCGCCGCTATCTGTCCTTGATGGACCAGAGCGCCGTGCACGCGCGCGACGTCGCCCATGTGATCGGCATCAATACGCAGCACATCGCCTGCGAGTTCGGCCGCGAGCATCCGCATCTGCTGGAGTTGTGCATCCGGACGTTCAACAGCTACCTGCGCACCACCATCGGTGCGCGCGACCCCCGCGCAGCCTATTTCCTGATGAACCAGTACCGCCTGATCGCAGAACGCATGCTGAACGACGGCGAACCCGGCTTAGCCGTCAAGATCGCCGGCCATCTGCGCGAATACGGTCAGCTCGCCCACGGCGTGCAGCTGTCGTTTCTGCTCGAGACCGCTGCCTACGACGTCATGCAGTTGATCGAGTACGCGCTCGCGCGCAATTCCCGCGCTGTGGATCCGCTGCTCGATTGTCTGCTGAATCTGGACCAGGTGATCAAGGAAGAAAAGCACGAGGAGAGTCTGCTGGGCGTGCGTCGCTGTCAGATTCAGCTGGCAACGCTGCTTCTCGCCCGGGGCGACGAGCCACGCGTTGAGAGGATCGTCGAAGACCTGCGCGGCGAGCGCCTGGAGCGACTTCAGCGGCTGCGTGACGGCCTGCTCACCGACGAGCGGGTGCAGTTCTGGGAGCTGACGGATCGAGGCGTCAACTTCGCGTATCTGGTACCGGAGCGCCGGCAGTACCTGGCACCGCTGTTCGCGCGTCTGGAGACCCCCAGACATCGCGAGCTGATCGAATGAGCAGCATATGAAGACGCCGACCGAGCCGGTCGCTGCTGGTCTCGCGCGGTACACCTCCGAGGTGGCCATCGACTGAGCGGCCAGCGCGGCCGAGGAAATGCTCGAGGCATCGAAACCGGCGGCGAATTCCTGTCGTTCGGCGCACCGGATCCGAAACGCCGCGTTGCCTGCATTGCGTTCCGGCGCCTCTCGGGAAAACCGATGCCCTGCTCGCATGTCGAGAACGAGACACGGCCCCGCTCACGGAGATATGTATATGGAGATCTTCGGCGAGAGACTGAGCGCCAGATTCGGACCGAACAGCGCACGGCTTGCTAGCGGAGTCGGCGGGGCTCGTTCGACAAGAGGTTCAGCGCGGAGGCAATACGCCTCGATGACGCCCTGACGTCGGCTCTGACCCCCGATCCTTGGCGATACCACCTCAGATCGAACTGACGGATTCCATGGCCGCCATGGCTTTTGGCCTCGAAACTCGTTCATGTAAGTTCAGCTCGAAGAGTGCACCGTGAGCACGCGAGACTATTCAGACTCGCGACCTATCGAAGAACATATGAAGAATGGTGGAGGCGGCGGGAATCGAATGGACTGCCAACACCCCGTGATCCTTATCGAAAAGCCCTATC
>CAZFKD010000054.1:0-6440 GCA_964519695.1 uncultured Spirochaetaceae bacterium | reverse complement strand
TGATTTCGGGTGGGCCAGGAGAAAAGACGGCCCGAGCACACCCTAGCTCGACGTGATCTCGCTCCAGGATACGGCCGAGCAGCGCTCGGGAGCCAGTCTCCTCATTACATCCGTGCCCCATTAGGAGACGTCATGGACGGATGTCGCTAGTTCCTAAGGGTTAGTTAGGCAGCGAGAGCGTAGTTGTCGTTGGCAGTTATTGTCTACCAGGACTGCAGCTGTTTAACGAGGTGGCTACGACCTCGACACGCGGCGCCCGATCTCGACGACCCGTCGAAACCGATCGCCCCCACACCGCGCAAGCTAACCCCGATGGTGCGCGCGTCAAATCGGGCCGTCGGGGCCAGGGCTCGGCACCGAGGGCGATCCGAGCGGGATCGAGCGTCCAGTGCGGACCGTACGCGCCCTCGACTCGCCCGATCTCCCGCTGCGCCCCCCCGATTCTTCCGTACTCTCCGGGCGTCGCTCTCCCCCCGATCATTCCGCCCTTTCCGATCGGCGCGCTCGTTCCGATCGTTCCGCTCCCACGCGACCTCGATCGCAGCTGGGCGCGAAGTCCCCGGGGAGGCAGGTTGCCCAGCGTCTCGCGCGACTGCGCTTCGATTCCGCCCGCGGCGAGGCGAGAGTCCCGGCGTGGGAGGCCGTCTACGCTGCGGGAACGATCGGTGACCGCCGGAGCCGATCGCGAAGTCGGCCCTCGCGGCAGTCCGATCGGCCGAGCCTTCGGCTCACCCGTGCCCTGCGGGAAGGCGTCTTCATCAGCGGTTTGGACTCTTCATGCTGAATCAGCCTCCAATTTTCCCTCCGGGCCCACGGCATCCGAACCGAAAAATCTGGTTGCAGAAAACCTCAGTCCCGGGCAAACTATCCGCGACTGAGCAGCTTCATTTGTTCAGTCTCAGCGAAAGAACGTCGAAGATGCGCGCTTCTCAGATTCTGGGGCCTTGGGCCGCCTCGATCCTGTTCTCCTTTGCGTTGGCGGGGGTTGCGAGCGCGGCATCGATCACGATGACGCCCAATCCCGCTAGCGTGAACGCCGTGATCGGTCACGATTTCAGCCTGCGCCTCGACAGCGGCGATTCTTCGACCAACATCCTCAATTTCACGGTCAGCGGGTCCGGCGGGTGCGGCTTCTTGTGCGGATCGACCGCGGTTGCGGCCATCGTCTTCGACGATGCGTCGGTTCTCTCCGCGACGGATACGGACAGCGGACTCCTCAGCTCCGGGAACGTCGTTCGCGGGCTGATCCTGCCGGGCGGATCGGTGGCCGGCGTGCTCATCGATTTCGGATCGCCGAGCTCCGAGCAGTTTTCCCTGACGCTCGATCGAACGCCGACGACAGCAACGCTCTATGCGTAGAACCTCGACAGCCTGCGCGGCATCCGCTCGAGGGCGGACATCCTCGCGAACATCAAGGATTCGACCCGATTGACCTTCCGCGTCGAAGGCGGGGCGGTGTCGCCCATTCCCGAGCCGAGTGCGGCCGTGGTCTTCGGCGTCGGTCTGCTGGTGGCCCACACCGGTCTTCGGCGGCGCCGCACGGACGGTTAGGACCTCGGGGCGACGACGGACGAGACAGACCGACGGGCATTTTCGACTCAGCTCGACCAGAAGCGGCCAGCGGAACGAACCTCCGATCGCGTCGCCGGCGGCGAACGGCGAGAGTGGGCATGAGGCGGGCCCGAGTAGCAGGCGTGAGCGGGCCTGAGTGGGCGTGATCCGGCGTGAGTCGGATCGCCGGAGGAGTCCACGCTGCTTCGTCCTTTCGCTGTCGTCGTGTTCGTCGTCGCATCGGTTCTCGTGCTCTGGTTTCGTTCGGTCTCGCAGGGGGCGCTCGGGGCGCACGAAGTGCCGGGCGAGCCGACTCCGATCCGACGGTCGGCTGAAACCTTCGCCGATCGCGCTCGCGCGGCGCCTCCCGGGATCGACCCATCCGCCGGAGAGAGATCGGCCGAGAAGCAGATCCTGTTCGGCGACCTGCACGTCCATACGACCTATTCCTTCGACGCCTTCATGCTGAGCCTGCCGCTCGCCGGCGGCGAAGGTGCGCATCCGCCCGCCGATGCGTGCGACTTTGCGCGCTTCTGCTCGGCCCTCGACTTCTGGTCGATCAACGATCATGCGGAGAGCATCTCGCCGACCCACTGGGCGGAGACGGTCGAGAGCATCCGCGCCTGCAATGCCGTCGGCGGCGAGGGCGACACGCCCGATACGGTCGCCTTCCTCGGCTGGGAGTGGACGCAGGTCGGGGCGACGCCGGCCGAGCACTACGGCCACAAAAACGTCGTCCTGCGCGACCTCGACGAAGCGAGCGTGCCGGCGCGCCCGATCGGAGCCCCGGGCGCCCGCGCGCGGATCGCCGCCGGCGATCCCTTCGGCTCGCTCTCGAGCGGCGTATTCCTGCACGGCCTCGGCGAGCCGCGCATGCACGACCTCGCCCGCTTCTTCGACGAACGGCGCGACCTCGCGACCTGTCCGCTCGGCGTCCCCGTGCGCGATCTGCCGAGCGATTGCATGGAGCTCGTCGATACGCCGGACCTCTTGTTCGAAAAGCTCGACGACTGGGGCAGCGAATCGATCGTGATCCCGCACGGCACGACCTGGGGCTTCTATACGCCCCCCGGCTCCGAATGGTCGAAGCAGCTCGCAGGCCCCCTCCACGACGACGACCGCCAGACCCTGCTCGAGATCTATTCGGGCCACGGCAACTCGGAGGAGTTCCGGACCTACGAAGCCGTGCGCTTCGACGCCGAAGGCAACGCCGTCTGCCCGGAGCCGACGGCGAGCTACCTGCCGACCTGCTGGCGCGCGGGCGAGATCATCGAGGCGCGCTGTCTCGCTGCGGGGGAATCGGCCGAGACCTGCGGCGCGCGGGCCATCGTCGCCCGGGAGAACGCGGCCCGCGCCGGCAGCCAGGCCCATCTGACGGTGCCCGGCGCGAAAGCCGCCGACTGGCTCGACGCCGGACAGTGTCGCGACTGCGCGCAGCCCGCCTTCAACTACCGCCCCGGCGGCGCGGCGCAATACATCCTCGCCCTCTCGGACTTCGACACGCCGGACAGGGCGCCCCGCCGCTTCCGCTTCGGACTCATGGCCTCGAGCGACAATCATTTCGGCCGCCCCGGCACGGGCTACAAGGAAGTCCATCGCGCCGGCTTCACGGAATCACGCAACGACGTCTCGAACGTGACGCCGATGCTCCGCAACACCCTCGCCCCCCCCGCCGAGGCCCCTGCCGCCGAATCCCGCGCCTACGATCCGAACGATCGCAGCCTCTCGGGCTTCGCCTTGATGGAGATGGAGCGCCAGGCCTCGTACTTCATGACCGGCGGCCTCGTCGCCGCCCATGCCGAGGGCCGCTCGCGCGACGCGATCTGGAACGCCCTCCAGCGCCGCGAGGTCTACGGCACCAGCGGCCCGCGCATCCTGCTCTGGTTCGATCTGCTCGGCGGGGACGGCGAATCGTCGCAGCGCATCCCGATGGGCGGGGAGATCCGGACGAAGACGAATCCGGTCTTCGAGGTCCGCGCCGTCGGCTCCTTCGAGCAGGCGCCCGGCTGTCCCGACTACGCAACGACGGCCCTCGGCTCCGATCGGCTCGCGCACGTCTGCAAGGGCGAGTGCTACAACCCGACGCCCGTCCGGCGCCCGATCACCCGCATCGACGTCGTGCGCATCCGCCCGCAGAACGCGCCCGGCGAGCCGATCGCGCCGTTGATCGAGGACCCATGGCGGAGCTTCGACTGCGACGGCAACGCCGAGGGCTGCGTCGTGCGCTTCGAAGATCCGGACTACGCCGCAAACGGCCGCGACGCGGTCTACTACGTCCGCGCCCACGAGCCCCCGGCCCCCGCCGTCAACGCCGCCGGCATCGCCTGCGAACGCGACGCCGCAGGCCGCTGCCTCGAAGCCAAGCTCTGCAGCGGCGCCCCCGGCGACGACTGCCTCGCCCCCGAAGAGCCCCGCGCCTGGTCCTCCCCGATCTTCGTCGACTGGTCCGGCTGACGCTCCCGACCCAGGTCGTCGGGCGAGCCCTGCCCGCCCAACGACCGATCTCCTGCGTCAGGTTGTTTGGCGCGCGAAGCTCGCCAAACAACCGATCAAAAGTCGATGACGGACCGAATCACCTCCCCCGCCTGCATCGCGCGGAAGGCGTCGTTGACCTCTTCCAGCTTGATGCGGCGGGTGATCATGCTCTCGAGGTCGAGCTTGCCGGCCTTCCAGAGGGCGAGCAGCTCGGGCATGAAGGTGCGGACGTTCGAGCTGCCGTAGATCGAGCCGCGCAGCGTCTTGTCGCCGAAGAAGAGCTCGAATGCGCTGAACTGCACCATCTGCTCGATCCGGCCGACGCCGACGATCACGGCCTTGCCGCCCCGGCGCGCCGCGTCGTAGGCGCCGCGGATCGTCGCCGGATGGCCGACGCATTCGAGGGCGAAGTCGAAGCCCTCGCCGCCGGTGATCGCCTGCTTCATCGAGTCGAGGCCGTCGGGGGTCGTGACGTGGGTCGCGCCGAAATGCTTGGCCTGCTCGAGCTTGCCGGGCAGGGTATCGACCGCGAGGATCGCCGACGCGCCGGCGATGCGCGCGCCCTGGATCGCCGAGATGCCGACGCCGCCGCAGCCGAACACGACGACCGACGAGCCCGGCGTGACCTGCGCGCTGTTGATCGAGGCGCCGACGCCCGTCGTCACGCCGCAGCCGATCAGCGCCGCGATGTCGAGCGGCACGTCCTTCGGAATCTTGACGACGCCCGGCTCGCCGATGATGAGCTCCTCCGCGAAGGTCCCGAGACCGGTCATGCCGGTCACCGGCTTGCCGTCGACCTTGAAATGGGCGGAGGTCGCCTGGACCATGCCGTGGTTGCAGAGGTAGGACTGGTGGCGATGGCAGGGCGTGCAGTTGTTGCAGGCCGGCACGAACGAGAGGATCACGTGATCGCCCGGCACGACGCTGGTCACCGCCTCGCCGACCTCGGTGATCACGCCCGCGCCCTCGTGGCCGAGCACACAGGGCGTGCCGGTCGGGATGGTGCCGTTCTGGGCCGAGACGTCGGAATGGCAGACGCCCGAGGCCTTGATCTGGATGCGCACGTCGCGGGGACCGAGTCCGAAGACCTCGACGTCGTTGCGGATCTGGAGGTCCTTGTTCAGCTCGGTGAGGATGGCGGCCTGCATGCGATCTCCTTGCTCGGTTTGCGCGGGTTGCGCGGGATGCGCCGCAGCCGGCAGGGGCCGCGGCGGGCGGGTTTTCGGGTGGGCGGACGATAGCGGAGGCGGCGCTCAAGCAAGCGCCGGCAGCTTCTCGCCTTCGAAGAACCGGCGCGGATTGGCGACGAGCAGGCCCTCGATCGCGTCCTCGGCGATCCCGGCCTCGCGCAGCTGCGGGATGATCTTGCGCGAGAAGAAGGTCGGGTCGAAGGCGTCGGCCGAGAGATTCGCGAGACGCTCCGCCGGGATCGGCTCGCCCTTCCAGCACCAGACCGAGTCGTGCGACACGACGACGCGGTCGCCGGCCCCGGCCCGGATCAGCTTCACGAGCGACGCGACGCGCTTCGCGTCCGGGAAGAGCGCGTCGATCCCGAAGCGGTCGAAGCCGAGATAAGAGCCGCCGCGGGCGATGCCCATGTGATAGGCGTGGTCGTCGGTGCCACAGGAATGACCGATCACGATCCGGCTCGCGGGCACGCCCGCTTCGGTCAGGATGCGCTGCTGATGGTCGCCCATCGTGCCCTGGTCGGTATGCGTCGTGATCGGCGCGCCGGTCGCGAGCGAGGCCTTCGCGGCGGCGAGCAGGATCGTCTTCTCGTAGTCGGTGATCTGGCCGGGGCCGCTCGCGACCTTGATGATGCCGGCGCGGATGCCGGTGTCCCCGATGCCCTCGGTCAGCTCGCGGATGAAGAGCTCGGCCATCGGCTCGACCTGCGGGCCGAAGTTCGAGCGGAAATGCCAGTACGGGTAACCACCCTCGGATTGCTTGTAGAGACCGGTCGCGCAGACGATCTGGAAGCCGGTCGCCTGGCCGACCTTGGCCGCGAGCTCGACGTCGCGGCCGAGATCGCTGGGACACGGATCGACGAGGCTCGCATAACCCAGCGCCTTCAACGATTCGATCCGATCGACGCAGACCTTGAACTGCTCGTGCTTCGCGAGCCCGGGATGGCTCGTATGGCTCTCGGAGCCCGGATAGCCGATCACCAGATGCTCGTGCATCAGCGTCCGTCCGAGCGCCTGCGAAGTCGTCGTTCCACTCGCGGTCGCGATCGTCGTCATGCGGATCTCCTTTCGCGCCCCGGGTGTCGCGGAGCCGACGGCGGCGCGAGGAGGATCATACTCCGCAGCGGGAGATGGCCACCGGCCGGAGACGATCCCGCGTCCCGCTCCCGCGCGGCTCAGAGGCTGTGAAGATATCGTCGACCGAGCGCCGCGCAGCGCCGGTGGGCC
>CAZFKD010000053.1:0-13850 GCA_964519695.1 uncultured Spirochaetaceae bacterium | reverse complement strand
CTCGCGCTGGACGGATCGATCCCGCTCTCGCCCAACGGAGGCCTGATCGGCGAGGCCTACATCCACGGCATGAACCTGGCGACCGAAGCCGTCCGTCAGATCCGCGGGACGGCGACGAACCAGGTCGCGAACGTCGAGAACGTGCTGCTCTCGGCCGGGATGAGCGGCGCGATCCTGTCGCGGTGTTGAGCACGGGTCGCGGCGCGCCCCCGGCCCGCGAGGGCATTCTCACAGCCTGCGCGCAGCCTCTTTCGGCCCGCGTGCGGATTCCTGCGACCCGCGCGCAGCCTCCCTCAGCGCAAGAGAAGCTCCCCTCAACCCGAGAGCAGGTCCTCTCAACCCGCGAGCAGCTCCTTCGCGATGATGAGCTTGCGGACCTCGGTGGTCCCCGCGCCGATCTCGAGCAGCTTCGTCGCGCGGTAGAGGCGATTCATCTCGGTCTCCCAGATGTAGCCCGCGCCGCCGTGGATCTGGACCGCGTGGTCGACGACGCGGTTCATCGAGTCGGCGCAGTACATCACCGAAGTCGCGGAGACGCGGTGGACCTCCCCGCGGCCGCCCTCGCCGGGAGGCAGATCGTTCATCAGCGACAAGCAGTAGTAGTTGTAGACGCGCATCGTATCGACGAGGGCGGACATCTCGGCGAGACGCGACTGGATCATCTGGAAGTTCGCGATCGGCTCGCCGAACTGGATGCGCTCCTTCGCGTGAGCGATCGAGAGCTCGAGCGCGCGCTCGGCGACGCCGACGCAGATCGGCGCGATCACGGCGCGCTCGAGATCGAGCCCGCTCATGATGCATTTCACGCCTTCGTCGACCTTCCCGAGCACGTTCGCCGCGGGCACCCGGCAGTCGTCGAAGGCGAGTTCCGCCGTCTGGGACCCGCGGAAGCCCATCTTCTCGAGCTTCTGGGCGACGCGCACCCCGGGCGTCTTCATGTCGACGACGAAGGCGGTGATGCCGCGGTTGCCGAGCCCCGGATCGGTCCGGGCGTAGAGCAGGCAGTAGTCGGCGACCGGGCCGTTCGTGATGTAGAGCTTGCGGCCGTTGACGATGAAATCGTCGCCGTCGCGGACCGCGCGCGTCGCCATCGAGCCGAGGGCGTCGGAGCCGGCGCCGGGCTCCGTCAGGCCGAGGCATCCGATCGCGCGGCCGTCGCAGAGCGGCGGCACGAAGCGCTCGATCTGCTCGGGCGTTCCCGAGCGCAGGATGTTGTTCATGCACAGGTTCTCGTGGGCGACCCAGGAGAGCCCGAGCGCATGGTTCCAGCGCGAGAAGGCCTGGAGCACGAGTCCGCTGGCGAAGAGATCGAGCTCGGCGCCGCCGAGGGCGGCAGGAACGGTGATTCCGAGGTAGCCGGCTCGGCCCAGCGCGCGGAACTCCTCGTCCGGCCACCACTCCTCGTCGTCCATCCGGCGCGCCAGGGGAAGCAGCCGCTCCCGGGCATACCGGTCGGCGGCCTCGAGGATCGCGACCCGGTCTTCGCTCAGCTGGAAGGCATTCGACATGCGGCGCTCCATCTCCTGCATCGCAGCGCGCGAGCCGATCCCGCCGCGGACGACCGATATTCGCAGACGCGCGCACGGATGGCTTGACAGCCCCCGCTTTTTTTCAGAGCCTGCGCCGCAGGACGAGGAGAACCGTTTGTCGCCCAGCAGGAACGGGAAGCCGAGCGCCGGAGCGCGAGCCGCGAAGCCCCCGCGCGGGCGCAATCGGCAATCCGCCGGGACGAAGGCCGCCGACGACGTGTCCGGCCCGGCGGCGACCGCCGCCCCGGGCGTCGGGGTCGTCCGAACCGAGGCGAGAGGTCCGGTCTTCTGGATCACGATCGACCGCGCCGAGCGCCGCAACGCCATCAACGACGACGTGGCGAATGGCATCGCGGCGGGACTCGACGCGGCGCAGGCGCTGCCCGGGATCCGCGCGATCGTCCTGACGGGCGCCGGCGACCAGGCGTTCTGCGCCGGCGGCGACCTGCGGGCCGGTCCCAGCGACTCGCCCTTCGAGAGCGATCCGGCGCGCCTCGACAACGCGATCCTCGATCTGTTCCGGACCTTCGAGCGATGCGGCCTCCCGACGATCGCGCGCGTCAACGGCCATGCGCTCGCGGGCGGGCTCGGGCTGATGTGCGCCTGCGATCTCGCGATCGCGGCCGACACGGCGAGCTTCGGCGTTCCCGAGACCGGCGTCGGGCTCTTCCCGATGATGATCCTGCCCTACCTGCTGCGGGCGATGCCGCGGCGGCGGCTGCTCGAATGGTGCATCACGGGGGCACGCTACTCCGCGGCCGACGCCCTCGAAGCCGAGCTCGTCAATCGTGTCGTCCCCGCCGCCGAACTCGACGCCGCGCTGGACGGGCTGCTCGCGCAGATCACGGCGCGCTCGCCGACGGCGATCCGGCTCGGCAAGCGCGGCCTGCGTGCCGTCGAGGACATGACGCTCGCGCAGGCATTCGAGTACGCGGGATTGATGCTCCCCAACATGGCGCGCACGGCAGACGCGCGCGAAGGCTTCCTCGCCTTCCGCGAAAAAAGACCGCCCGAATTCAGCGGAAGCTGAGCGATCGCGCGGGCGCAGGACGAACTCGAACGAGCCCGCCCCAACTCGAACGAGCCGGGGCACCGCAGATGGAACGCAGGCGAAGAACCGGCACGACAGGACGACGATGAGCCAGATCCGCGGACTCGGGAAGGTACTGATCGCGAACCGCGGCGAGATCGCCGTCCGGATTGCGCGGACGCTGTCCCGGCTCGGAATCGCCTCCGCCCTGGTCGCCCATCCCGAGGATGCCGCGAGTCCCGCGGCGCGCGCCGTCGACGAGGTCCATCCGATCGAGGGCGCGACGCCCGTCGCCGCCCATCTCGACGGCGACCAGACGATCGCGATCGCGAAGCGGATCGGCGCCGATGCGATCCATCCCGGCTACGGCTTCCTCTCCGAGAACGCCGATTTCGCCGAGCGCGTCGCCGCGGCGGGTCTGCGCTTCGTCGGCCCCTCGCCGAAGTCGATGCGGCTGCTCGGCGACAAGATCGAGTCGCGGCGATTCGTGGCGGGGCTCGGTGTCCCGCTGACGCCGTCGGCGACGGAGTCCGAGGCGCCGAAGACGTTCCAGGCCCGGGCGGCGAAGATCGGGTTCCCACTCCTCATCAAGGCCTCCGCGGGCGGTGGCGGCAAGGGCATGCAGATCGTCCGCGACGCCGCCGCCCTGCCCCAGGCCATCGAGCTCGCCCGATCGGCCGCGCGACGTTATTTCGACGACGACCGCATCTACGCGGAGCGCTACGTCGAGTCCCCCCGCCACGTCGAGGTCCAGATCCTCGCCGACACCCACGGCCAGGTCTTCCATCTCGGCGAGCGCGACTGCTCGATCCAGCGTCGATTCCAGAAGCTGATCGAGGAGACGCCCGCGCCGGGCCTCGCGCCCGGGCTCCGGAGGTCGATCTGCGAGCGGGCCGTCCAGATCGCGCGGGCTGCCGACTACCACAACGCCGGGACCGTCGAGTTCGTGCTGGCCCCGAGCGGAGAGTTCTTCTTCCTCGAGATGAATACGCGCCTGCAGGTCGAGCATCCCGTCAGCGAGATGGTGACGGGCATCGATCTCGTCGAGCAGCAGCTGCGTGTGGCCGCCGGCGAGAGGCTGGCGCTGCGGCAGGAAGACGTCCGGGCCGACGGCGCAGCCATCGAATGCCGACTCTGCGCGGAGGATCCCGACCAGGACTTCCTCCCCGCGATCGGCGAGGTCCTGCTCTTCGAGCCGCCGGTCGGTCCTGGCGTTCGTCTCGACGCGGGCATCGCGGCCGGCCAGAAGATCACGACCGCCTTCGATCCGCTGCTCGCGAAGCTGATCGTGCACGGCCGCGATCGCAGCGACGCCATCGCACGCGCGATCCGCGCCCTCGAAGAGACGGTGATCCTCGGCTGCGCGACGAACACGAGCTTCCTCGCGCGCGTGCTGGCGCACCCGGATTTCCAGGCGGGACGCGTCGAGACGGGTTTTCTGCCCGCACATGCGGCGGAACTCGTGGGGAAGCCGCTCGACGAAGACGAACGGCGCCTGCTCCTCGCAGCGGCGGCGCTCTCGAATCGGGACTTCCTCGAACGGATGAAAGCCGTGCCCGCGCTCCATGCCGCGATGGGCACATGGCGGAACTGAGGACGAGCTTGGGCTACGACTTCGAACTCGATGGACGCGATGCCCGTGTGACGCCCGCCCGCTCTGGGGCGGCGCTGCTGCTCGAGATCGACGGCCTCCGCGTACAAGCCGCGCTCGAGCCCGGCGCAAAGACCGGCGAGTTCTTCCTGACGCTCGACGGGCGCCGCGAGCGGCTCTGCATCGCCTCGCGAAACGACGTCCACTTCATCCACTGGCGTGGCCAGAGCCATCGCGTCGAGGCCTGGAACGCCCTCGACCGCGCCCGCCTGGCTGCGCTCCGCGCCGGCGGCGCCGAGGAAATCCGCGCGCCGATGCCCGGCGTCGTCGTCGGCATCACCGCCCGGGTCGGGGACGAGGTCGCGCCGGGCGTCGTCCTGCTCACCATCGAGAGCATGAAGCTGCAGACGGCGATCACCGCGACGCATCCCGCCCGGGTCGCCGAGATCTGCGTCGCCGCCGGCGACCATTTCGATCAGGGCGCGACGCTGCTCCGCCTCGAAGCAGCAAAGAGCGAAGCCGCCGCGCCCGCGAACGACGGCGCCGCAGCGAAGGCGGTCGCGAAGCCGAACCTGAAGACCCAGTCGAAGAAGAGGAAGACGAAGAAATGATGCGCCGAATCGAGAGCCGGATCGATCGCCACGGCGCGACCTATCAGCGCTTCCGAGCGGCGAATCTCGCCCGCGTCCTCGAATTCCGCCGCCGACAGGACGACGCGCGCTTCGCCCGCCCGCAGCGCGACCTCGACCGCCTGGCCCACCACGGCAAGCTCTTCGTCCGCGAGCGCATCGAACGCCTGCTCGACCCCGGAACGCCCTTCCTCGAGCTCTCGTCGCTCGCGGCCAACAGCGAGTACGACGGCGAGTCCAAGGGCGGCAGCGTCGTCACCGGCATCGGCATCGTCTCGGGCCGCGAGGTGCTCGTGCGCGCCGACGATCCCTCGATCAAGGGCGGGGCGTGGTATCCGCTCACGGTCAAGAAGAACGTGCGCTGCCTCGACATCGCGATCGAGAACCGGTTGCCCGTCGTCCACATGTGCGACAGCGCGGGCGGCTTCCTGCCGCTGCAGGCCCAGCTCTTCGCCGATCGCGTATCGGCGGGCCGGATCTTCCGCAACCAGTCCGTGCTGTCGCAGATGGGCGTGCCGCAGCTCTCGCTCGTCTTCGGCCACTGCACCGCGGGGGGCGCCTACATCCCTTCGCTCTCGGACTACTCCGTCATCCTGCGCGGCAACGGCGGCATCTTTCTCGGCGGGCCGCCGCTCGTGAAGGCCGCGACGGGCGAGATCGTCGACGCGAACACCCTCGGCGGCGCCGACGTCCATACGCGCATCAGCGGCGTCGCCGACTACGCGGCGGATTCGGAGGAAGAGGCGATCCTGCTCGGCCGCGAGATCGTCGCCCAGTGGACCCGGGGCGAGAAGACGCGGATCGAGACGCGCGAGCCCGAGCCGCCCGCCTACGATCCGGAGGATATCTACGGGATCATCCCCGACGACATCAAGATCCAGTTCGACATGCGCGAGGTCATCGCACGCATCGTCGACGGCAGCCTCTTCCACGAGTACCAGCCCGACTACGGCACGACGCTCGTCTGTGGCTTCGCCTGGATCTGGGGGCAGAAGGTCGGCATCCTCGCCAACAACGGCGTGCTCTTCAACGATTCGTCGCTGAAAGGCGCGCATTTCATCGAGCTCTGCAACCAGAACCGAACCCCGCTCGTCTTCCTGCAGAACATCACGGGCTTCATGGTCGGCCGCGAGTACGAAGCCCGCGGCATCTGCAAGGACGGCGCGAAGTTCATCATGGCGCAGTCGTGCAGCGTCGTGCCGAAATTCACGGTGATGGTCAACGGCTCCTTCGGCGCCGGGAACTACGGCATGTGCGGACGCGCCTACGACGGCCGCTTCATCTTCAGCTGGCCGAACCACCAGATCGGGATCATGGGCGCCGAACAGGCCGCGAATACGCTGGCCGACGTCAAGATCCGCCAGCTGGAGCGGGCCGGGAAGACGCTCGCGGCGGAGGAGATCGAGGCGATCCGTCGGCCGGTGCTGGAATCCTTCGAGCGGGAGTCGACGGCCTGGTACGCGACTTCGCAGATCTGGGACGACGGCATCATCGACCCCGTCGACACGCGCAACGCCCTCGGCATCGCGATCAGCGCGTCGCTGCATACGCCGATCGAGCGGCCGAGCTACGGGATCCTGCGGCTTTGAGCGAGACAGGGGGCCGGGCAGAGCGCCGCGAGGATCGCGTCGGCGAGGCGCTCGCCGGCGAAGCGCTGCTCGCCCTGCCGACCGTCTTTCGCGCCGACCTCTTCGCCGACCGAACGCTGCTCGTCTCGGGCGCCGGGACGGGCATTGGCCGGGCGATCGCCTGCCTCTTCGGCCGGCTGGGCGCCCGGGTCGTCCTCTGCGGCCGCAGCGCGGAGAAGCTCGAAGCGACCGCGCGGCTGCTGGAGCGAATCGGCGCCGCGGCGCTCGTCCAGCCGACGAACATCCGGGAGCCGGAGCAGGTCGACGCGCTCTTCGCCCGGATCGAGGCCGAGGGCTTGGCGGTCGACTTCCTCGTCAACAACGCAGGCGGTCAGTTTCCGCAGCATTCGATCGACCTCTCGGACAAGGGTTGGCGCGCCGTCGTCGACACGAACCTGAACGGGACCTGGACGATGATGCAGCGCGCCGCGCGCTTCTGGGAGCGGACGCGCGGAGCCGGCACCATCGTCAACATCATCGCGCCGCATCGCCGCGGGATGTACGGCCTCGCGCATACCGTCGCAGCGCGGGGCGCCGTCGCCGACCTCGCCCGCAACCTCGCCGTCGAGTGGGCCCCGCGCGGCATCCGCATCAATTGCGTGCTCCCCGGCCCGATCGGGACCGAGGGACTCGAGGTCTATTCGGAAGAGGCCCGCGCCGCGCTCGCGCGGCAGAACCCGCTTCGGCGCCTCGGCGACGTGCAGGACGTCGCGGAGGCGGTCGCCTATCTCTGCGCGCCGTCGGGCCGGTTCGTGACGGGCGAAACGCTCGTCGTCGATGGCGGCCATCAGCTCTGGGGCGAGCTCTGGATGGCAGGCCGACCCGCCGGCTGGCAGGACTGAGCGGCTGTGAAGATATCGTCTCGGTCGCGGCAGAGCGCGCGGGGAGGCTCAGCGCGCGGGAAAGAGCACGACGGGGTCGTAGCGCGGCAGCGTCACGAATCGAAGGTCCGGGCTCGCCGCCGCCTTCGCCTTCAGGAAATCGAGCGTGCGCTCCCCGTCGCCCGAGAGCAGCGTCGCGAAGCGCCTCTCGCCGGTGAACGGCCCTTCGATCGGCCCCATCAGGCTGTCCCAATGGATGGGGATCACACGCTTCGCGCCGGTCGTTTCGACCGTCTCCTTCCAGTAGGTCTCGCGATAGTCGGCCGTCTGGGTTCCGAGCCCGCCGATCCCGAGAAAGACGACGTCGGCCTCGAATCCCTCGAGACCACCCGGGACGTACCCGGCGCTGCCCTGCACGAGGAATTGCCCGAGCGGATGGCGGACATGGATCGCGTAGGGTGTCCCCAGGCGATAGTCGAACGCGCCGACCGGGGGAACGAGCGGCGATTCGATCTCGGGATTCTCGAGCGCCTGCTTGCGGACCGCGGGATCGGGGAACTCGAAGTGGCGGGTCTCGATCAGCGTGATCTCGAAGCGACCGAACACGACGGGCTCGCGGTCGACGGCGATGCGGATCTGCGTCTCGGGCAGACCGACGCCCCGGGCGATGTTGGCGGTCGACGGCGAGCCGAGCAGGATCGCACCCGTCCGCCGGGCGACCTCCGGCGAATCCATTGCGTGATCGAAATGAGAATGAACGGGAATAACGACGGCGAGGCGCCGCGCGCCATTGCGTTCGAGTCCCCGCTCGATCGCGTCGAGGTCCGGCGCGATCTCGCCGCGGAGCAGCTGGCGTGCTCCGAAGCGCGAGAACCAGCCATCGACCATCCAGGCCGTTTCTCCGTCGGAGAAGAGCAGGGTCGAGGTGCCCGTGAAGCGCGCGGTGAGCGATCCCGGCGGAACCTCTCGGCTGGCGGGGATCGCCCAGGCGGGATCCACGGGCGGCGGCGACGTCGTTCCGAACAGGAAGACCACGCCGGCCGCGATGGCGCAGACGAGACCGAGGGCGAGCGCGAAGAACGCCCTGCGCCGCCTTCCGGAACGCGCCTGCGCCGAATCCCGAACCGCCGCAGCCCCCGCTTCCGTCAAGCGGTCCGGGCCGGCCGGCGGCTCGCGAGCAGCGTCAGACCGATCATCATCAGGATCCCCGTCCCGGGCTCCGGCACGACGTTGATCAGCTCTTCGCCGAGCAGCTGCAGGACCTGCGTCGTCGGATGGACCGTGTCGAAGAAGGCGAAGTCGTCGCATGTCGGCGCTCCGCCGGGCGCCGGCGCGCCGGATCCGAGACAGGCGGTGGTCGTGTTCAGCCCCGCCGGCAGGCCGAAGAGCGCGGGATTCGCGAGCAGCTGATCGGACCAGGCAATCGTGTCGAAGGAGTAGGCGTTCGAGGGCAGCACTGCCTCGATCGCGGCGTTGATGTCGAGGGACGCCTGGCGGCCGGCCGCAGCGGCCGCGGGACCGAAGGGCGCGAGCTCGGGAATGCCACCGACGTTGCCGACACCGACGAACAGGAAGTGCTGGGCCCCGGCCGCCTGCAGGAAGGAGATCGACGACGACACCGCGGCCGCTGCCGCGTCGATCACGGCCTGGCGATCCGCGCCCGCCAAGCCTCCGAGGAGGATGTCGCGAACGTCGTTGCCGCCTACGTTGATCATGATCAGCGTACTCGGGTCGATGGGCGTACTGCCGGTCCGATTCAGAAAGGTCGCGGTCTGGGCCGCGAGATCCGGAAGAAAGTCGCCGTTGTCTCGTGCACGAGCACCCCCGAAAGCGAAATTGTCCCCTCCGAAGAGCGAGCCGACGGAATCGCTGCCCTCGATCGCTCGATTGACAACGTCGGCCGGATTGATTCCGTTCGTGAACCGGCCCCCGAAATAACCGAACGCGGCAGGCGCCGGATCGGAACCTCCGAGACCGACGACGGCGGCCTGCGTATTTCCCTGATCCACGATGCTGTCGCCGAAGACGATCAGGTTCGTGAATGGAAGCGCATGGGCGGGGACGGCCAGGAACAACGTCAGCGAAATCGTGGTCGATGTCGATCTCAGCAGCGACATCCAAATGGCCCGCAAACCGGCGCTGAACGCCTTGAACGCAAAACTCCGCCTCATCCGAATCACTCCTTCCCAGGGTGGCAATCTCCGCAGGACGTGCGGAGACGGATGATTTCCTTCTACTACAATCGCGATTCGGGAGTCAATCGAATATCGCGATACCGAGGGTCGAATCGAGGGACCGAAGCGCTCGCCCACGAGAAAGGGGGTTGCCCGAGATGAATTCCCCGTTCGATCACCGTTCGGTAGCGCAGCGGGCCCGCCTCGCATGGATCGTCGTTCTGGCCGTGGCAATCGCGTGCGCGAACGCTCCTCCGAAACGGCGGCTCGCGTTCTCGCCCGAGGCCTTCCAGAGCGAGCTCCGCATCCGCATCCCGGACGCCGACGATCGAGCGGCCCGTCCGCCCTTCGAGGTGGGCCCGGAGATCGTCGAGCGGGCGCGTGAAGTGATCGAAGCAGTGCCGCTCGGACCGCCACGCGTACAGGCCCTGATCGATTTTCTGATGAAGCCGGAGCCGGTCGGGCTCGGCTTCGTCTACGACTGGTCGGTCTCGGCGACCGCCGCCCGCGCACTCGAACTCCGACGCGGAAACTGCTTCGCGCTGGCGAGCGTGATGGTCGGAGTGGGACGCGGCCTCGGCTGGCCGGTCTACTATGCCGAAGCGCGGCCCCCGAAGCCGGAGACGATGCAGTTCGAGGACGTGCGGGCGATCACGGATCACATGGTCGTCCTGATCGTCTCGAAGACCGTCAAACAGATCGTCGACTTCACCGGGCTCTTGAAGGAAGGCTACGACGTCGAGCCCATCTCGGACCTCCGGGCGTACGCGCATCTCGTCAACAACATCGCCGGCCAGCGCGTCATGACCGTGGAGCGGGCTGCGACCGATTCGGACTGGCAGGCAGCGCGCGAAGACTTGGAAATCGCGACCCGAATCGATCCTTCGCTCGGACGTGCTTGGAATAATCTCGGTGTCGTGTACCGTCGCCTGGGGCGGGTCGAGGAGGCTCGGGTCGCCTACGGTCGCGCGCTCGAGCTCGACGCCGACTTCGGCTCGACCGAGCGCAATCTCAGCGTGATGGAGACGCGCGCCGCGGGCGCAGCGAGCTCCATCCAGATGCGACCTTCGGAGCCATGAGGGAATCCGATCCTTGAACGATCTGCTCGAAAGTCTCGCCTTCTATGCCGTCTTCGTCTTTTCCGTGACGGCTCACGAGGCAGCCCACGCCTGGACCGCGATGCGCGGCGGCGATCCGACTGCGTACCACGGCGGCCAGGTCTCCCTCGATCCCCTCCCCCACATGAGGCGCGAGCCCTTCGGCATGATCGTGCTGCCGATCCTCGCAGTCCTGGTATCGGGTTTTCCGATCGGCTACGCGAGCGCGCCGTTCGATCCGAGCTGGGCGGCACGCCATCCCCGGCGTGCAGCCTGGATGTCCCTCGCCGGTCCGGGCGCAAATCTCGCGATGGCGCTGGGTGCCTTCGCCGCGATTCGGGTCGGGGTTTCGATGGGTCGTTTCGTCGCGCCTGACTCGGTGGGATTCCGGCAGGTGACCGCAGCGATCGGCGATCCAGGCTCCGTCGTCGCGGCGGGCGCTTTTCTCATCTCGCTCTTCTTCTCGATGAATCTGCTGCTCTTCGTCTTGAACATGCTCCCCGTACCGCCGCTCGACGGCAGCGGCGCGCTTCCCCTGCTGCTGCCGGATCGGCTCGTCGAGTCGTATCGGACCCTCTTCCAACAACCGATCGTCGCCATCGTGGGGCTGCTGCTCGTCTGGAACTTCGCGGGGGAGATCTTCCGGCCCTGCTTCTTCTTCGCGGTCGGATTGCTGTACCCGGGTGTCGCTTACGAATGAGGCCGGACGACCGGCAGGCGACCCGTTCGCACGCGGAGCCGCCTCGCTCTGGTCGCCAGGCAAAGCGGGAAATGCCAATCTCCCGGCGATGGATGGTTGCCGGAGCTGGATCGATCCCCTGCCTACCGCAGTCCGATTGGCCGTCGAGGCCCGGATGAGAACCCGGGTCGTGCCCGACTCGGAGGCGATCTATACGAGCGGTGACGAAGCGATCGAGTGCTATCGGGTCCGCTCGGGAGCGGTTCGGATCAGCGAGTACACGCTGCTCGGTCGCGAGTTCCAGCTCGCGACTTGGCGGGCGGGCGATTGCTTCGGCGAGATCGGTCTGATCGACGGCTTGCCCCAACCCAACAATGCCTATGCCGTCGGTCGGACGGAGCTCGACGTGCTCGACGAGGCGAGCTTCGACCAGCTCCGCAGCGAACACGCCGACATCGAGCGAACGCTCGGAATCCACCTCTGCTCCGGCCTCCGTTGGCTGATGCGGCAGTTCTCTGAAGCGAGCCTGCTGCCCCTGAAGGAGCGGCTGCCGAAGCTCCTCGGCGAGCTGGTCGGAAGAGGCGCTCGCGCCGAGGTCGCCGGGGTCTCGCAGAACGATCTGGCGAACATGCTCGGTGTGACACGGCAGAGCGTCAGCCAGGAGCTGAAGGCGCTCGAACGGGAAGGATGGATCGAGCTCGGCTATCGGTCGATCTCGATCCCGGACCTTCCGGGCTTCCTCGACCGCTTCGGCCGTGGCCTCGCGTGCGAGGCGCCCGACCAGCCGGAGCGTAGGCGATGAGCGAGCGGCCGCCCGACGTGGACGGATCGGGGCGGCGCCCCGCGGCGTCGGGCACGGCCGCCGGGGCGCAGTTCTTCCGGATCGCCGCGATCGGCGGTCTGACGCTGCTGGCCTTTCGTGGCCTCTGGCAGGCGCCGGCGCGCTACGAAGTCGACTCCATCCTCTATCGACCGGGTGGTCTCCCGGCCTTCGCCGTGGTCGCGCTCTGCGGCTGGATGGTTTACCGCCGACGTGATCGGCTCCGGCACGTCGCGCGAGCGGGATCGCCGAGGGCGGCTTCGGCGATGCGAGATCGCGCCGATCTGGCGGTTGCACTCGCGTCGGCGGGCATCGGCACGCTCCTCTTCATCTGGGCTACGAGGACGGGCAAGGCCGACCTGCTGCTGCCCTCGCTCGCCGCATTCGCCATGGCCTGGGCCACCGCCTCGCGCGGAGCACGCGCCATCCGCGCGATCGGGCTTCCGGCCTTCGTGCTGATGCTCGGGGTCCGGCTTCCGAAGCCGCTCGAAGACGAGTTCGTTTGGCTGCTTCAACGCCGGACGGCCGAGTCGGCCGCCTGGCTGCTCGATCTCTCGGGGCAGTCCTTCAGCCAGAGCGGCGTCATCCTCTACGACGCCGAACATACCTTCCACGTGATCGACAGCTGCAGCGGAATGAACGGCATCGGCATCCTCGTCCTGATCGCCCTGATCGTCCGCGAGCTCTTTCGAGAAGCGGGCTCGCGAGTCTGGATCGTCGTCGTCGTCGCGCCGGGCCTCGCCTTCTTTCTCAATGCGGTTCGCGTCGCCGTGGTCGCGGCCAGCCCCGATCCAGAGAAGCTTGCGGGCATCGAGGGGGACCATACACCGCAGGGGATAGCCGTCATCGTGCTCGGCACTCTGCTCCTCTATGGACTCGGCGTGCTGCTCGCCCGGGCGCGGCGCGAAGCGCCGGCCGTCGAGCCCGGCGAACGAGGCATCGTGGCGGGGCCGAGCAGGCTCGTCGTGGCGAGCATCCCGTCGATGGGCGCGCTCGCGCTGGCCTCGCTCCTGATCCCGCAGTTCCCGGCTCCCCGATCGCCCGCCCGGCACGAAGTGATCGATTTCCCCGAGGCCAAGGACGGCTGGACGAGCATGCCCGCACCGCATGAGCCGCTCTTCACCGGCGTCTTCGCTCGCGGTATCCACCGCCGCTACCAGATCGAAGGTGGCCCGAGACAGGCGCCCGATATCGTCGACGTGCTCGTCGCCTACGAAGATCCCCTGTACCCGGAAGCGACCCGGCTCTTCTCGTCGAAGGCGCTCCTCCCCGGACCCGACTGGCAGCTCGAGAACGAGCGTCTCGATCGGATCTGGGCGCTCGAGCGCGAGATCGAGTGGGCGTCGGCCAGCCGCCCGCCGGGCAGCGAACGTGCCCTGGTCCACGTCTGGCGCCCCGGCGATCTCGGGCTCGCGCGCGAAGCCTGGCGAGACCTGCTCGGCATCGAGACGAGTCCCTGGCGCCGTGCCCGTCCGCGAGCCCTCGTGCGACTGGTCGTCTATGCGCGAAACGACGGAGCTCTCGCCCTCGACCGGTCCAAGCAGCGCCTCGATCGTTTCGTGGTCGCCTTCCGCGACGAGCTGCAGGCGCTTTGAGCGGCCGAGCCAGACGCCCAGAATTGTGCTAGTTCCCGCGAATGCAAGACGATCTCCTGCGCAAGCTGCTTCGCAACGGAATCCTGACGAGCCTGATCGCCTCGGGCGTATCGGGCTGCGACGGCTCGACGACCGAAGGAGCAGGCGACGACGCCTCGACCCGGGCGCCTTCGGCCGGGCTCGGGTCTGCCCGCGGCACGCCCGACCTCGAAGACCCGTCCGGCTCGTCGGCCGCCCTGCAGATCGCCGCAGCCCTC
>CAZFKD010000052.1:0-14001 GCA_964519695.1 uncultured Spirochaetaceae bacterium | reverse complement strand
AGCGCGCGGGCCCGCCCTCGATCCGCCCGGAATCCACCCGGGATCCGCCCTCCAGCGGCCAGCGCGAGCGCGCACGACGGTCTAATCTGGGCCGCCGCCGCGGGGCCTTCGGTCTGCCGCGGTCCGGATCTTCCGAACCCAGAACCCGAGCCACGGAGCCCTCCCATGTCCCATCCCTTCGACTACTCGAACAAGCGCGTCGTCATCACGGGCGCCTTCTCCGGCGTCGGCGCCGCCCTCCTCGACGTGCTCGCCGAGCTCGGCCGGCCCGAGGTCATCGCCCTCGACATCCGCAAGCCCGAGGGCCCGATCGGGGGCTACATCGAGACGAACATGGGCAAGGCCTCCTCCGTCGCGGCCGCGGCCGACAAGATCAAGGGCCCGATCGACGTCCTCTTCAACAACGCCGGTATCGCGGCGACGCATCCCGTCGAAGACGTGATGGCGGTCAACTGGCTCGGCCTGCGCCAGCTCTCCGAGCTCCTGCTGCCGAAGATCCGCGAAGGCGGCGCGATCGCGAATACGGCGTCGATCGCCGGCGGCCAGTGGCCCGGGCATCTGCAGGAAGTGCTCGAGTGCATCTCGCTCGAGAGCCGCGAGGAGCTCTTCGGCTGGTGTCGCGAGCATGCCCAGCTCGTCGGCGACGGCTATGCGTTCTCGAAGGAATGCGTCCAGGTCTACACCATGAAGAGCGCCAAGCAGACCCTCGCGCGCAAGGTCCGGACCAACAGCGTCTGCCCCGCGCCGATCGATACGCCGCTCTTGCCCGACTTCAACAAGACCATGACCGAGAAGACGATGAACTGGACCGTCTCGCAGATCGGCGGGACGATCGCGACCCCGCGCGACATCGCGATGGCCCTCGCGTTCCTCGGGTCGGACGCCTCGCGCTACGTCAACGGCGTCAACCTGAACGTCGATCTCGGCTTCAACGCCTTCATGACGACGGGACAGCTCGATTTCTCGGGGCTCGCCTGAAGCGCGCGCCGAACGCACCACCGCCCATCGGCGCCCCGCGCACGCGGAGGGGCGTGAAGAGGGGCGCGAGGAGGAGATCGACATGCATCGCGTGATCGTCTGGGGAACGGGGTTCGTCGGCAAGGCGGTGCTGAAGAGCCTGCTCGGCCATCCGGAGTTCGAGCTGGCCGGCGTCGTCGTCCACGACCCCGCGAAGGACGGCCTCGACGTCGGCGATCTGATCGGTGGCCCGAAGACCGGCATCCGCGCGACCCGCGATGCGAAATCGCTGCTCGCGGGCCCCGCGGATGCGGTCGCCTACTTCGGCCCCAACGCGATGCACGCCGAGACGAACCTCGCGAACATCGAGGCGGCGCTGCGGGCGGGCAAGAACGTCGTCGATACGAGCATGGGGATCTTCCACCATCCCCCGATGGTCCCCGCGCCGCTGAAGGAGCGGATCGAGAGCGCCTGCGCGGCGGGCGGGACGAGCTTTCTCAGCAACGGCATCGATCCGGGCTTCGGCAACGACCTCTTCCCGATGACGCTGCTCGGCCTCTGCGGGCAGGTCGAGAGCGTGCGGACGACCGAGTTCATCGACGGCGGCAGCTATCCGGACCAGGCGAGCCTGCGCTTCATGGGCCTCTACTCGAAGATGGAGGAGACGCCGCCGCTCGACGCGAACCCGGGCATGATGACGGGCATCTGGGGCGGCCCGCTCTACATGATCGCGCAGGCCCTCGGCGTCCAGGTCGAACGGACCATCGAGAACTACTCGCGCTGGACGGGAACCCGCACCGTCGAGTTCGAGCACGGCCGCGTCCTCCCCGGCGAATGCGCCGCCCATCGCATCGAGCTCCAGGGCATCGTCGCCGGCCGCCCGCGCATCATCATCGACCACGTCCATCGCCTCTATCCCGACGCCGCCCCCGACTGGCCGCGCCCGAAGCTCGACGAGGTCCATTCGAATCGCGTCGAGATCGTCGGGCGGCCGAACGTCGTGCAGGAGACCGTGTTCTCGGATGCGGATACCGGCGATGGCAACGGGGGCGGCTGTCTCGCGACGGGCATGCGCGTGTTCAATGCGATCCCGGCCGTCTGCGCGGCGAAGCCGGGGATCCTGTCGGCGCTCGATCTGCCGGTGATCGCGGGGCGGGGAGGGATGCACGAGGACGGGATGCGGAAGACGAACTAGCCGGAGCGCGAAGCTTCGAACGCTCCGGCTCGCGCCCGCCGAGCGACCGGCGCGGCGTCGACGTCCCCGCCCGGCGACCGCTAGCTTCCGCTCTCGACTCGAGCGAGGCCCGCCCGCGCTCCTCGCAGCTCCGCCTCGAGCAGCCCGATCTCGCTGTAGTTCCCGAGCCCGCTCTTCGCCCCGGCGAGCAGCTTCTCGAGCGCCTCGATGCGCGCCTCGAAGACCGCCATCGTCTCCCGCCCCTTCGCGACGTCGAGCAGCCGCAGCGCCTCGAGCGGCGCGTCCTGCTTCAAATGGCGCCGCGCCCGCTTCGCCAGCGCGTCCGCGCCGCCGGCCAGCTCGACGAGATCCGCGTTCACCGCCGAAGGCGGGACGTGATAGAGATCCGCGACCGTGTCGTACGCATACCAGCCCGTCACGATCTCCCAGATCGCACGCACCGACCACGAGACCCGCCCGTGCCCCTGCGAGAGCGCGAGCTCCTTCGGCAGCTGGACGTCGCGCATCAGCTCCCAGACCGTCTTGCCCGCATTCATCCCCGCGATCGTCTCGTCCCAGACGTATTGCACGGCGTCGCGCATCTGCTTCACCGAGGCCTGGATGTACGCCTCGCCTTCGATCACACGGAAATGACTGTGGCCGATGATCTTCGGCTTCAGCGCGAGCACGAGGTCGAGGGCGTCGATGTAGTCGAGGGGATCGCGATATTTCTCGCCGCGGACGGTGTAGAGGTTGGGGAACATCGGATAGAGGGTGCCGAAGAGATCGCCCGTGAAGAGGACGCGCTCCTTCGGCAGCCAGAGCAGGACGCCGTCCTCGCCCTCGCCGCCGTTCTCGGGGGCGATGACGACGAACTCCGTCCCACCGAGCTCGAACATATAGTCGCTGCCGGGATAGACCTCGCGCTCGGGGCGGATCTGCCAGCCGAGCGGAACGCTCATGTCGTCGAGGTCGACGCGGGTCGGATAGAGGACGTGGTAGCGGCGCTTGAAGAAGGCCATCGGCTCGGTCTGATGGCGGGCCATATAGCCATAGCGATGATGGCCGATCGTCTCGGTCTCGCCCGCGATCTCCTGCTGCCAGTGGCGAACGCCGCCGACGTGATCGATATGCGAATGGGTGAGCACGATCTTGCGGATCGGGCCGGTCGCGAGCTGCAGGATCAGCTTCTTCTGCTCGAGGGACTGGGGCGAGTCGTAGCCGAGGTCGACGACGACCGAGCCCTCGCTCGTATTGACGAGGAAGATCGCGCCCTCGCCTTCGATCTTGAAGATCGAGGGCGTGATCGACACGGCGCGAACAGAGAGCTTCTGCAGGTCGTCGACGCGCACGGGGACGTCCGACTCGACCTCGATCTCGGCCGCACGGGCGACGCCCGGGCCGACCGGGAACGGTGCCGCGGCGGCCAGGACCAGCGCGAGCGACAGAACGAAGGGCGGAGCCAGAGAGAGGGCGAGGCCGAGAATCGGCGCAGCGGGCACGGACACGATCGATCGCATGGAAATCCTCCGTCGCGTTGGAGAACCGGAAGCGACGGGCAGCGTAGCGTGATCGAAAACGTCTATGCTGGGCGCTGCGCCCGCGCCTGAGCGCGCGGGTCGGATCGCAGGCGCCGCGGGAACCTACAAGCCGGAGTCGTCATGGCATCAGCGCGGACGGACCAGTCCCTCTCGCTCGGGACGCTGCTCGGCTACAGCCTCTCGGCGGCGCCGACGAGCTTCAGCTTCCTGCTCTTCATGGTGATGTACCTGAAGTACGCGACCGAGACGCTCGCGGTCTCGCCCGCCGCGGTCGGGACGGTCTTCCTGATCGCGAAGGTGCTCAACGCCGTCGGCGATCCGTTGATCGGCAACTGGTCCGATCGCACGGATACACGCATGGGACGCCGACGGCCGTGGCTGCTCGTCGGCGGACCGCTCGCGGCGATCTTCGGTTATATGGCGTGGGCGCCGCCGAGCGGACTGGCGGAGCCGACCCTGATCCTCTGGATCGGGCTCTCGATCATCGGCTTCTATACGGCCTACTCGATCTTCGAAGTGCCCCACATGGCGCTCGGCGCCGAGATCAGCCTCGACGCCGGCGGGCGCAATCGGCTCTTCGCCTGGCGTCAGGTCGTGCGCGTCCTCTCGTCGCTCGTCGCCGCGCTGCTCGGGAGCAAGCTGATCCAGGAGGGTCGCGACGCGACGCAGTCGATGAGTCTCGTCGTCGCGATCCTGACCGTCGTGTTCGTCTTCGCCGGTGTGTCGCAGCTTCCGAAGGAGCGGATCGAGTTCCGCGGGCGCGGCGGCGCAAATCCGTTCCGCGCCCTGCGCGACGTGCTCGCGAATCCCCATGCGCGGCTGCTGCTGACGGTCATCTTCATCGATTCGATCGGGACGGGCGGGATCGCCGTCCTGACGCCCTTCGTGATCGATCACGTCGTCGGCCGCAAGGATCTGCTCCAGGTCCTGCTCGCCGCCAACTTCGGGGCGACGCTGCTCTCGGTTCCGCTCTGGCTCTGGCTCTCCCGGCGCTTCGAGAAGCGGCGGCTGATGCTCTGGGCAATGGTCGCGAGCGGGCTCGCGTTCGGCTCGGTGCTGCTCGTCGGCGAGGGCGACTGGCTCCTGGTCGCGCTGTCGGCGCTCGCCTCGGGCGTCGCCGTCAGCTGCTCGAATACCCTCGGCTATACGCTGAAGAGCGAGATCATCGACTGCGATGAATACCGCACGGGCGAGCGCAAGGAAGGCGCCTATTTCGCCGGCTGGGCCTTCGTCCAGAAGCTCGCCGCCGGGCTGATGATCTTCGTCGTCGGCCAGGCCCTCGAGTGGTCGGCCTTCGATCCCGGGGCGGAGCGCCAGAGCGAGCTCGTCCTGACGACGATGGTCGTCCTGATGGGCGGCGCGCCGCTGGTCTGTTATCTGCTCGGCGCCGTCGCCTTCGCGCGCTTCTCCCTCTCCGAGGCCGAGCACGCGCGGATCCGGAGCGAGCTCGATGCCCGGGCCGCTGGGGCGGTCGGCCACACGGGAACGATCCCGGCCTGACCCGGCTCTACATCCCGCGGCCCGATCCGCCGAAATCTCGCGATGGCGCGAGAGCGCGTGGAGGCATCATGGAATCGCGACCGATTTCCCGCCGAGCCTTTCTCTCTCGGAGCGCTGCGGGCGCTGCAGGCATCGCCGTCCTTGCGCTGCCCAGTCCGGCGCGCGCCGGCGGCGCCGATGATTTCGGCCCCCTCCAGCCCCCCGACGCGAACGGCCTCCGCCTCCCGCCCGGCTTCCGCTCCCGCATCGTCGCCCGCTCGAACGAAATCGTCGCGGGCACCGGCCATGTCTGGCATCGCAACCCCGACGGCGGCGCGACCTTCGCGACGAACGACGGCGGCTGGATCTACGTCTCGAACGCCGAGACCGATGGCAGCGCCGGCGGCGTCGGTGCCCTGCGGTTCGATGCCCGCGCGCGTCTCGTCTCCGCCTACTCGATCCTTTCCGGCACGAACCGCAATTGCGCCGGCGGCCGGACTCCCTGGCAGACCTGGCTTTCCTGCGAGGAGACGCCCAGCGGACGCGTTTTCGAATGCGATCCCTTCACACCCGGATCACAAGGCGTCGTACGCCCCGCGTTAGGCGTGTTCCAGCACGAGGCCGCCGCCGTCGATCCCGTCCGGCGGCGTGTCTACCTGACCGAAGACCGTTCCGACGGTCTGCTCTACCGCTTGACGCCGAGCAGCTGGCCGAGCCTCGCGAGCGGCGTCCTCGAGGCCGCCCGGATCCTGGATCCGAACGGCGAAGGCGCGATCTCCCCGGGCGAGAGTCGCCCCCTCGCCTGGCACGTCGTCCCCGACCCCCTCGCGGCGACGACCGCGACGCGCGCCCAGGTCCCTGCCGCGACCCGCTTCGATGGCGGCGAAGGCATCGACTACCATGCCGACCGCCTCTTCTTCACGACCAAGGGCGACGACCGCGTCTGGCAGATCGACCTCGCCTCGGATCGCATCAGGGTCCGCTACGACCGGGCGAGCGCAGCGGTCGACGTCCTCTCCGACGTCGACAACCTCCTCGCGACCCCCGGCGGCGATCTCTACGTCGCCGAGGATCCCGGCGATCTGCAGATCGTCGCGCTGACGCCGACCGGCGGGGTCGTTCCGATCGTCCAGGTCGTGAACCAACGCGGCAGCGAAATCACCGGCCCCGCCCTCGCCCCGAACGGCCGCCGCCTCTATTTCAGCAGCCAGCGCGGCCCGGGCACGACCTACGAAGTCGAGGGCCCGTTCCTGGGCCCGAGCGTCGCGGGCCTCTCCGGATTCGGCGGCCTTCCCGGCCTCGCCCTGACGGGCGCGCTCGCGCTCGTCGCGGCGCGCAGCCTCCGCTTCGCCGACCCGGGCGCCGCCGGCGTCGGATCGCGGGATGCGCTCGCCGCCCTGCCGCGATAAGAAATGCCCGTCGCACCGCCGTGCGATCCCGATCCCGAGGTCCCCGATGCCTTCGCTCTCGCGCTCCCAGTCCGCCTGGAACGATTTCGCCGACGCCCTCAAGAAGATCGGCGAGAAGATCGTCGCGCCGACCGGTGCCCGCGGCGGCCGTGAACGCGCCGAGGGCTACCGCTACCTGCTGCGCCTCGTCTCCGCCGGCCACGACCTCGAGATGGAGGCCGATCGCAGCCGCCCCGAGCTGCGCCGCATGATGACGACGATCCGCAAATTCAAGGGCGACGGCACGGATACGCTCTACCGCGAGGCCAAGCTCGACGAGAACCTCGTCTACAAATTTTCGCTGCGCCGCGGCGACGAGCTCTTCTTCTCGGCGACCGTCTACGCCTACGACGAGAACGACACCTACTACATCGTCGACCATCTGATCGACGACGACATCGTCTGGGACGACGTCTTCGGCGAGAAGATCGCCGAAATCTACCTCTCCGAGAAGCGCCCCGACGGCGTCCGCAACTGGATCGCGCTCAAGGGCCGCCGCCCGATCCTCTTCACGCGCGAGTACTTCGACGACTTCGCGAACGCCGTCGACGAGGGCCGCAAACGCGCGATGGCGATGCAGCTCGAATGCCTCTCCGAGGTCCCCGCGCCGGCCCCTTACGACGAGGCCCAGCTCGAAGCCGGCCTCCAGCGCGTCGTCGATTTCGTCGACGACGCGACCAACGTCTCGCTCGGCCTCTCGATCTTCATCGGCCTGAACCGCATCGAGTACCAGGGCGCGGGCGAAGGCGGGACCAGCGAGCGCAAGGGCAGCATGACCCGGATCCAGGACGGCGACATCATCCTCGACGACGAATCGTCCGAGCAATACACGCCGCAGGAGCTCGCGGCGATGATCGATCCCAAGCTCGTCCGCAACAACCTGCCGGGCCCGGGCATCCAGTACATCGGCGGCACGTTCAAGCTCGCCCCCGACGAAGTCATCGTCGTGACCGGGACCGACGTCCCCTGCCGCTACTGGAACCTCCAGATCCTGACCCGCTACCTCGAGAGCGGCGACTACCGCCATCACAAGGTCGGCATCTCGAACCGCCAGGTCGTGAAGGATCCGGGCGGAGGCTTCCGCATCTACGCCGCCGACGGCGATCCCGGCACGAAGAACTGGATCAGCACCCAGGGCTACGCCCACGGGCAGATCCTGGTCCGGACGCTGCTCGCGGATCCGAAGATGGAGGCGACCTTCGAGGTCATCAAGGCAAAGGACGTTCCGGACGGGGATCGGCGTTAGGTCGGCCCTCGATCGTTCCGCGCGGATGGGATCGATCGATGGAAGCCCCCGTTTTTCAAGCGACCTCGTCGTAGATCGTCGTACCGGCACCGATCGGACGGGCCTCGGGATACACCGCCGCCACCTGCGCCGCGAAGGCCGGGTCCTCGAGACGTTCGAGATCGAACCGGAGATTCTCGCCGCGCACCGCGAAATCCGCATCGAAGACCCGGGCGACGTCCTCGATCGAGAGCTGATCCCGCGCGACCTCGCGGCGGTCTGCTTCGGACGTGTAGGCGTCGGCCTTCCAGAGAACGCTCACACGAAAATCGGAGAGGGGCGCGCGGAAGACCTCTCGTCCCCGGTCCTGAACGATCCATTCATTCGAATGATCGGCTGCCGGCGCGAGCTGGGCTCGGGGCGTCACGCGACGCGTCCCCCCGCCGAAGGGACCCACCCGCTCGACCTGATGGAACATCCGGTGGTTGTCGCCGATGAGGGCCGTATTCGCCATGCGGCCGGAATGGCGATGCGGCGGCTTGTCCGGCCCCTCCGCCCAGTAGGCGAGCCCGCCCTCTTCGACGTCGTTCAGCCACCAGATCGCCGTCGACTGCACGATCTCCCAGCGGACGAAGAGTCCCGACCAGAGCATCGAGCGAAGCAGCCACATCGGCGTGTTCTTGCGCTCCCGGCCGCGGAACTTCGGATTGTCGGTATGCGCCGGACCGTGCTGCTCGAGGCCGGCCATCACGTTCACGTACAGCGAGTGCGGAAGAATCACCTCCGCGTCGTAGAACGCGCGCGAGACCTCGAAATAGCGCGGGCACTGCAGAAAGAGATCCGAGCCCGGCGCGTGGTAGTCCGCATGGACCCAATCCTGCTGGAACCACAGGGCGCTGGTCGCGGCGTCCGGATTCGCGTTTGGGCTGTACCAGCCCCCGAGCGGCGTATAGGGCGAGTTCTCGACGAGCAGGGCGCGCACGCGATCGAGGTCGTCGATCACGTCGTGGATCAGGATCGGCGGCGCGGCGTAGTGCATTTCGGCCATGCCGGAACGCTACGTCGATGAACCGAGGCTCGCATCCCGGCCCGGGGACACCGCTGCCCCCCCCTCGACCGGGACTTCACCGCCTTCGATCCATCCGATCGCCGGTTCGATCGGGAGTCCTTCATGGACGGCCTAGCGGGAGGATTCGGTCTCGTGCTGCCTATGCTATCGACTGCGAATCGGCTCGGTCCGCTGGTGCCTGGTCGCGGCGCGCGAAGGGTGGGCGCTGGCTCGGGAACGAAGTGGACGTCCCTTCATGGATCGTCTGTCGAGGACGGCCCGATGAGGACGGCCCGATGAGGACAGCCCCTTGAGGACGATCCCATGAGGACATCCCGATGAAGTCGGCCGCCAGGGTCCTCGGCGTCATCGCCGGACTCGTGATCCTCGTCGTCGCCCTCGTCTTCGTCGGGGCCCGCTTCGCCGACGGTCCGATCGAGATCCTGGCCGGAGGCCCCTTCCGAACCGGCGAGCTCCAGCGCGGGCCCGAGCCCGATTGGTCGTTCCTCGCCGATCGGCCGACGGTCGAGTTCCAGCTCGAGGCGCCCGCGCGATCGCGGACCACCTTCGTGATGGTGCATGCGGGGCGACTCTTCATTCCGTCGGGATACATGACGACCTGGTGGGGCCGGATCTGGAAACATTGGCCCTACCAGGCCGAGTCGAATCCGAACGCGCGGCTGCGCGTCGATGGAAAGCTCTACGAGCGGAAGCTTCGTCGAATCCAGGACGGCCCCGACGTCGCCCCCGTGCTGGCCGAGCTGGGCCGGAAATACGGCGGCGGCGATCCGATTCCGCAGGACGCGCTCGACTCCGGCTACCTCTGGCTCTTCGAGCTCGCGCCGCGCGACTGAGCGCGGCACGCACGCCGCTCCCTGCTTCGCCGCTGGCTCGTCGAAGGTCGTCCGTCGACCTCAGGTCTTCGCGAGCCTGCCGCCGGCTTCGATCCAGCGCTTGATCACGTCCTGGCCTTCGCGCGGGTTGTAGAGATCTTCCTGGTACGAGAAGAGGCCGTTGCCGGCGTATTCGAGGATCGTGACGCAGCCGAAGCGATAGTCGGCGCTGCCGCCCGCCGGATCCGGCATGACCTGCCAGGGGTAGTAGACGACACGATTGCCCTCGATGACGTGCCATTCGACCGGGAAGACCATCATCGGAACGGGCGCCATCACCTCGAGGATCGCCTTGCGAATCGCCTCGCGGCCCTCGAATCGGCCCAGATGATGCTCGAGCCAGACGCCGTCCTCGCTGTGCAGATCCGCCCAGGCGTTCCAGTCGCCGGAATCGCCGACGCGCGCGAAATTCCGATAGGCCGCCTCGACTTCGCTTCGATCGAACTTCATGCCGTCTCCTCTTTCGGGCGTTGATCCCGCCCGTTTCGCTTCGCGGCGCTCCGATGATCCGGAGATCCCGCGCTCAGGCCATCGTCATCAGGTCCGGGAATCCCGACGGATCGTGCCGGCCGACGCAGACGTGCTCGAAGATGCCGTAGCCCGTCTGGCCGTCGAAGGTCGCGCGGGCGGCATGGTCGATCATGGTCCAGGCGACGCGCTGGCGCGTCGCCTCGGCATCGAGATCGTGGTCGACCCGCTGGATCCATTGCTCGCCCATCCAGCGCCCGTGGTTCCAGCCGTCGTCCTCCGGTCCGTAGCCGAGGCCGACGCCGAGCGGCATCGGCCCGAGCGGCTCGACGTCGAGCTCGAGCATCCGGCCGCCGCGCTCCTTCACGCCGATCCGCGCGCGAACGGGATAACGCGTCCCCTTCGCATACTGGATCTCGACCTCGGGCCAGCCGAGCTGCTCGACCCGCCCGTCCGGTCGGATCCGGATGGCGTGGTTGATGCTCCGGTGTCCATCGGGCTCCTCCTCGAGGACGAACATCAGCGCGAAGTCCTCGAAGCGCAGCGGAATCCAGCACCACCACATCGCGTGATCGCCGAACGGGCGCTGCGGGCTCGTCGCGTTGCCGACCGGGCGGATCCCCCAGGAGCGATCCCGGACGCCGACCCAGTCCGCGGCGTCGACCGTGCGCCCGTCGACGCGCACGCTGCCGCGCACGTCGGCAGCCTGCACGAAGCGGAACGCGTCGAGGATCGTGATCTCGCCCTGGCGGCGGACGTGGCGCGGCTCGTCGGTGGCCGGCACCGCCGCCTGCCAGGTCAGGTCGACCTCGATCCCGCGCGCCGCCCCTTCGCAGCGGAAGGCGACGGTCTCGAGGCCCTTCACGACGTCGATCGACATCGGCCCGACGCGCTGCTGCATCCGGTCGTCGGAGAGCGAGCCCGAAGTCCGCAGCGAAACGAGCCGGCGACCCTGCCGGATCGCGACATAACAGTCAATCACGCCGACGCCCGGATAGACCCCGAGGCCGGCGGCCAGCTGATGCTCGCCCGTGCGATCGAGGGCGTGCATGATGCAGCGGTCGTAGACGTTCCGATCGCTGCTCAGGAAGCGCTTCATCGACTCCGGTCCCTGGTGGATCGGATACTCGTCGAGCGGTACGGGCATGGGGGCTCCCTGGCGGCGGCCGTCGGGCTTCTCCGAGCTCGGACGGTCCGGAAGAAAGAGCGCGCGCAGTCTACTCGATGGGGCCGCGCCGGGCGCGGTAGAGTCGCGCCGTGACCGCTCGCATCCTCGCCCCGACCGCCGAGGCCCTGGCCGAAGCCGCCCGCATCCTCGCGCAGGGCGGGATCGTCGCCTTTCCGACCGAGACCGTCTATGGCCTCGGCGCGAACGCGCTCGATGAAGACGCGGTCGCCCGGATCTTCTCCGCGAAGGGCCGGCCGGCGGCCAATCCCCTGATCGTCCACGTCGAGAGCGAGGCCGCCGCCCGCGCGCTCGCGGGCCGCTGGCCCGAAGCGGCGGCGCGGCTCGCGGCGGCGCATTGGCCGGGGCCGCTGACGCTGGTGGTCGAGAAGACGGACGTGATTCCCGCTGCGGTGACGGCGGGCGGAGAGACGGTCGGCCTGCGCGTGCCGGCGCATCCGGTCGCCCTCGCGCTGCTGCGCGCCTGCGGCCTGCCGCTCGCGGCGCCGAGCGCGAATCGCTCGGAGGCGATCTCGCCGACGACGGCGCGCCACGTCGCCGACTCCCTCGGTCCTTTCGTCGACGATCTGCTGATCCTCGACGGCGGCCCCTGTCGCGTCGGCATCGAGAGCACCGTCGTCGACGTCACGGGCGCCGCGCCCGTCGTGCTGCGCCCCGGCATGCTGCGCCTCGAACCGGCGCCGGAGGCCTTGGCGACGACGGCGCCGGAGCCGAGCACGCCGACCGACGCAGACGCTGCTGTCCCCGCCCGCGCGCCGGGCCAACGGGCGCGGCACTACGCTCCGGGCAAGCCCCTCGTGCTCGTGCGCGATCCGAGCGAAATCGGAACGCCGCATCCCTGCGACGGCATTCTTCGCCTCCCGGAAACGCCCGACGCCGCAGCGGCGGTGCTCTATGCCGAGCTGCGGCGGCTCGATGCCGATCCGCGCGTCGAGCGGATCGTCGTCGTCCTGCCCCCCGACGACGCGGACTGGTGCGCGATCCGGGACCGCCTGCGCCGCGCGGCCCACTGAGATGCTCCGAAAGGATCCCGATGCTCGAGCTCACCGCGATCGCGTTCTCGCCCTGGTCGGAGAAGGCCCGCTGGGCCCTCGACCACCATCGCTGCGACTATCGCGAGCTCCCCTACGAGCCGATCATCGGCGAGTACGTGCTGCGATGGCAGATGCGCAGGCCCTTCGGCCGCCTCACGGTCCCGGTCCTGCGCGACGGCGATCGCTGGTGGACCGACTCCTTCGACATCGCGCGCCACGCCGAATCGATCGGCCGCGGCGCCTCCCTCTTTCCGACGGACCGCCTCGCGGAGATCGCCGACTGGAATCGCCGCAGCGAGGTCGCCCTCGCGGCGGGCCGCGCCATCCTGATGCGCAGCTGGGTCGATACCCGGGAGCTCGCGATCGCCGCCCTCCCGGACCGTATCCCGGAAGCCCTGAAGCCCCTCTTCCTGCCGCTCGGACAGCAGCGCCTGCGCTCGTTCATGGCCCGTTATTCGATTCGCGAGCAGGACCGTTCGCCGGAGGAGACGTTGACGGCCGAGCTCGACGCCCTCGAGCAGGCCCTCGGCGACAGGCATCATCTCGTGGGCGAGGCCTTCAGCTATGCGGACATCGCGATGGCGCTCACGCTCCAGCAGGTCGCCCCGGTCGACCCGCGCCACATCGTGCGCATGGCGGGCCTCGGGCCTTCCGGCATGAACGTGCCCGAGCTCGAGTCGCGATATGCGAGCCTGATCGCCTGGCGCGACGAGCTCTACGCCCGCCATCGCCGGCCCGGCGGAGGAATGGCCTGAGGCGACCCGGTCGGGGATTCGCACGGGCAGGTCGGCAGCCGCCCCATCAAGCCGCCCGCGGCGCCTCGCTTCCGACGGCGACGCGGATCAGGTGACGGCGATGGGGCTGGAAGTCGGTCGGCGCGAGGTGGATCGTCGAGCGCTCGTCCCAGACGACGAGATCGTCCGGGGACCAGTGGTGGCGCAGCTGGAAGCGCGGCTGCGTGATGTGACGGAAGAGGAAGGCGAGCAGCGCCTCGCCCTCGGCGGGCTCGAGCCCCTCGAGGCGGACCGTGTACGACGGGTTCACGAAGAGCGCGCGCCGTCCGCTCTCGGGATGCCGGATGACGACGGGATGGCGATGCGGCGGAAACGCCGACTCGAAGCGCGCCACGGCCTCCGGCCCATGCTTCTCGATCCCGAAGTTCCGCGCGAAATGCGGGCCGTGCCAGTGGACGGCCTCGAGGTCCTGGAGCCAGCGCTTCATCCGCGGTGAGAGCGCCTCGTAGGCAGCGACCGTACTCGCCCACGATGTGTCGCCGCCGACCGGGGGCACGATCTCGGCGCGCAGCGTCGCGAAGGTCGGGATCTCGGGATTGAAGGTGTAGTCGGTATGCCAGGCGCCGTGGGCGGCGAGATGATCGAGATGGGGCAAGGCAGCGGGATCGGGGGGCGCGATCAGCTCGTTGTCGATCCGGACGATCGTCGCGTCGCCGCCGAGGTGGCGGGTCACGGGATGCGGCTCGGGGCGGCGAGCCCGCGCTCTTCGGCTACCTGCGCGAGTCCCGGTCGGCGGTGATCGAAGGGGGGACGG
>CAZFKD010000051.1:0-14171 GCA_964519695.1 uncultured Spirochaetaceae bacterium | reverse complement strand
CGGAAATCCCTCGTCCTCTCGCCGATCCACCTGATCGAGATGGTCGGGATGCCGCGCGAGGAAGGCGACGCGCTGCTCCAGGAGCTGGTCGACCACACCCTCTCCGGCCGCTTCACCTACATGCACGACTGGCAGCAGAACGACGTCGTCCTCTGGGACAACTGGCGCACGATGCACACCGCCCTCGGAACGCCCCTCGGCCTCCATCGCGTCGTCCAGCGCACGTCGCTGCAGGGCGAGCGCTCCGTCGGCCGCCTGCTCGCCTGACGCCGCGCGGCGATCCCGCCGATCGGGCGCAGGTCGGGTGCCGCGCTCGCATCGCCGGGCACCGGGCGAACCGCATCAGGCGAAGATGCGATGATGAAAGACGAAGATCGCCGCATAGATCACTCCAGCAGCGATCAGGACCAGCGGCCGAAGCTCGCCGAAGACGAATCGATTGCGACCCGCAAGGATCGCGACGAAGGGGAAGAAGGAAGTCTCTGCGAAAAACGGCGCGAGCTCGGCGCCGCCCGCGCGGCGCCGGCGCCAGTCCTGATGAGCGCAGCCCGCGACGGCATAGATCGCCATCCCGCCGAAGAATGCGCGGTCGATCGGCGCGAAATTGACCAGACAATGCGAGAAGCCCGCGAGCGCGACGCCCATGAACGCCGGATGCCGCGTGATCCGCAGCGCACCGACTGCGCCCGTGCGGCCCGCCGGCGGGCCCATCAGCGACGAGACCGGGTTCGGGCTCGTGAAGCCGAGCAGGATCAGGCAGAGCGCGACGAACATCAGGAGCATCGTCAGCCAGGCGACGCCCGGGATCGCCGCGAGCAGCGGGAGCGGCACAGGCGTCGCGATGCGATTCGCGAAGAAGCTCCAGCAGAGCGGCACGAAGGTCGCGAAGGCGACCAGCGAATACACCCCGAGAAAGCCGCGATCGCCGAGCCGGGCGACCAGCCGATCGCGCACCGGCGGATGCGAGAGCACGGTATGCGTGCCGCCGAACGCCAGCCATCCCAGGATCACCTGCGTCGTCGGGTCCAATCGCCTCTCCTCATGTCATGCCCCCCAATCCGCGCGTCCACGCCGTCCGCGCAGAAGGCCTCGTCGGCGCGGAAGGCATCGGGCGCACGCGGCGAGCGTCGCCCATGAGCGCCGCGGCGAGGGCCGCCTCCCCGCGATACCGTCGATCGTAATGCCGAAACCGAATCGATCGATCCGCCTGACCTTCAAGACCCGCCCGCAACAGACGACCTGGCCCGATCTGCTCGCGATGTGGACCGAGGCCGAGCAGATCCCCGCCTACGATGGCGGCTATCTCTTCGACCATTTCTACCCGATCTACGGCGATTCGACCGGCCCCTGCTTCGAGGGCTGGACCGCCCTCGCCTATCTCGCCGGCCGCACGCGACGACTTCGCCTCGGAATCATGGTCACCGGCAATCCCTACCGCCATCCTGCCGTGCTCGCCAACATCGCCGCGACCTTCGACGTCGTCTCGGGCGGTCGTCTCGACCTCGGGCTCGGCGCGGGCTGGAACGAGGAGGAGGCAAAGGCCTACGGCATCCCGCTGCTGCCCTGGAAGCAGCGCTTCGACCAGTTCGAAGAAGCCTGCCAGATCCTCCACGGACTCCTGACGCAGACGACGACGACCTTCCGCGGCGTCCACTACCAGCTCGAGGACGCGCGCTGCGAGCCCAAGCCGCTGCAGCGACCGCGGCCGCCCTTCCTGATCGGCGGCCAGGGTGAGAAGCGGACGCTGCGGATCGCCGCGCGCTGGGCCGACGACTGGAACTTCCCGGGCGGCACGCCCGAGCAGTTCGCCCACAAAGTGGCCGTGCTCCACGAACACTGCGCCGCCGTCGGCCGCGATCCGAAGCAGATCGCGCTCTCGACCCACGTGCTCGCCGGGCCCGACGTCGCCGCGACCGCCGCGGCGGCCGCGGGCTTTGCCGCAGCGGGGGCAACGCATCTCTGCCTCTATTTCTTCGACAATCGCGATCCCGGGCTACTCGGGAAGAGCGCGGAGGCGGTCATGGCGGCGCTCGTTTGAGCCGCGACGCAGCGACGGGATTGCGCCACGATCATGCGCCCGGCAGCCGATCGAGCAGCGCGCGCGTCTTCGCCGGCGTCGCGACCGCGCGCCCCGCCGCGCGCGCCATCGCCACGACCTCCTCGACCTGCTCGGCGTTCGAGAGCAGCCGCCCGTCGTAGCGCGGCGAATCCCCGATGCCGAGGCGGACGTGCCCGCCGTTCTCGACCGCGAAGCGGCAGAGCTGCACGAAGTTCCCGGATCCGCCCTCGACGAAGAGCATCCAGCGGTAGGCGACGTCCGCCGGAATGACGCCCCGGGTCAGCATCCGCAGCGCGTCGACGGAGGGCGGCAGCCCCCAGAGATGCTTCTCGCTCAGCGTGATCTTGAAGAGCAGCGGATCGCGCACGAGTCCCATGTCGCGATAGGCGAGCACGTGACGGATCTGGCCGGGCTCGCGGACGGTGAAGCTGAAGCGGATGCCGTGGCGCTTCGCGAGATCGAAGAAATGGCGGGCCTCCGCATGGCTCACGGAGAGGACGTAATCCCAACCGATCGCCTTCGTCTCCGGATCGTAGTCGGCGTAGTTGACCGCGCCGGGATCGATCGTCGCGAAGTCGAGCCGGCATTCGGGATCGCTCGCGAGCGCCGCGAGATGGGCGAAGCGCGCCTCCGGTGTCGGCGACGCGCCGTAGGTCGGGTAGAGGATCACGTCCGGGTTCTCGCGCCGGATGCCGCGGAAGATCGCGCGATAGACCTCGGTCCCGGGATGCAGCAGATCGCCGGTCGTTTCGTCGCGCGCATGAAAATGCAGGATCGCGGCACCCGCCGCCGCGGCGGCGAGCGCGTCGGCGACGATCTCGTCGACGCGGATGGGCAGCTTCGGATTCTCCCTCCGAGTGACCTGCTCGTTGAGCGCGCATTCGATGACGAGCTCTTCCATCGCTTCCTCCCGGCCCGCTCGATCGCCCGCGCCGCCGGCCGGCGGCGTCAGGGCTGGATGTCCCGCCGCACGATCCGGTCGCCCACGAACGCGCCGATCCAGAGCGATCCGTCGAGCTCGACGGCGATCGATGCAGCGCCGAGGGCGGTCGGCGGATCCTCGTCGACGAGCGGAAAGACCTCGAGCGTCGCCGGATCGACCGCGACGACGACCGATGCCAGCGCGCAAGTCCCCTCTTCGAGGGCGGCGCAGGCCGGGACGTCGAGGACGCTCGCGCGCTGGCCGGCGACGAGCAGGCGTCCGTCGCTCGCCCAGGAGAGATTGTCCGGCGAGAAATCGAGCTCGGCCGTCCTCCGACCGCTCCCGTCGGCCTCGAGGCGAACGATCCTGCGCCCCGTCCACTCGGCGATGAAGAACGTCCCGTCCGCATCGACCTCGACGCCGTTCGGCGCCCGGCCCTCGCTGTTCGGCACCGTCTCCCAGCCGCCGCGCTCCGGCGAGTGGCGCAGCAGCGCTCCCGTCTCGAGACCGAGCAGCAGCTTCGCGATGCCGAGCCATTGCGGCCGCTCGATCATCTTCGTCGCAGCGAAGCCGCCGCCCGCGAGGGCGACGACGTCGTTGGCGCTCGCGTCGGCGGGCAGCGGGGTGCACGATTTCCAGGTCAGCATCAGCGCGCCGCGGTCGCCCGAGAGCGCGAACTCCTCGATCGCCTCGCGCCGGCCGTGATTGACGACGAGCAGTCGCGTGCCCTCTACGTCGATGCCGTGGGGGGCGAAATCCTCGAACGGCGGCGGTGCACCGGCCGAGCAGCCGCCGTCCGGGGCAGCGGCCGCGGCTGCAACTGTGGCTGCGAGCGCGGAGGCTGGCGCGGGATACAGCTGCCGGATCGAGCGGGTGCCGGGATGGAAGGCGACGAGGCTGCCCGGCCCCCTGGCGTTCGGCATCTGGCTGACGACGAGCCAATGGCCGACGACGGCGAGGTCTTCGGGCGCCTGGAAGCGACAGATCGGCGTCAGACCATTTCGGGGCGCGCAATCGGCGAGCGTCGGCGCATCCCCGCGACAGGCGAGGCCGCCGAGCATCCCGATCACGAGCCCCGCCACCACCGTGCCGAGCGGAGCCCGGCCCGCCTCCCGGGCCTGCGCTCGCGATCCGCCGGGCGCGCGACTCGAGCGATCCTGGCGTCCCGAACTGCATCCTGTCCCGCGGCTGCGACGAACTTTCGTCCGCCTCTCGCCCGGCCCCTTTTTCGGCCCTTTGCCCTGCCCGATCGCCCGACACATTGCGGCTTCGATCCTCCCGAATGATCCCCCGGGCGCGGCCCCATTGCCGATTGCGCCCCGCGGCGCAGTCTCGCTCAAGACCCCGCCGCGGGCGATCTCGGCCCCGGCCTTGCGTGCCGGTTCCTGCACAATTCGCAGGCAGGCTGCCCAGCCAATGAGCAGGCTTTCCGGCGCTGACCCGACTGGGCCATCCGCGACCGATCCGCGATCGGCCGGGAAACCCGCCTGAATTCGTTCTCACGCCCCATCGATCGCTCGCCGCCTCGATTGAGAAGCTGACCCGCCTTTGGCACAGTCGTTGCTCCCCGGTTCTGCGGCTCCCAAGCCGAGTCATTCAAGACGGTTCAAAGACCTCATATCACCGAATGGAGATCCCCCGAACATGGGAACGAAGTCCAAGCTCGAATACATCTGGCTCGATGGGTACAAGCCGACCCAGAGCCTGCGCAGCAAGACGAAGGTCGTCGAAGATTTCAGCGGCAAGCTCGCGGACTGCCCCGTCTGGTCGTTCGACGGCTCGTCGACGGAGCAGGCGCCGGGCGGCTCGTCGGATCTCCTCCTCAAGCCCGTCGCGCTCTTTCCGGATCCGGCCCGCAAGAACGGCTTCCTCGTGATGACCGAGGTCCTGAACGCGAACGGCACGCCGCATCCCACCAACGGCCGCGCGACGATCAACGATCCCGACGACGACTTCTGGTTCGGCTTCGAGCAGGAGTACTGCATCTGGGACAACGAGACGAACAAGCCGATCGGCTTCCCGTCCGGCGGATTCCCGCGGCCCCAGGGCCCGTACTACTGCTCGGTCGGCGCGGCCAACGCCGTCGGCCGCGAGATCGTCGAAGAGCATCTCGACATCTGTCTCGACGCGGGCCTGAACGTCGAGGGCATCAACGCCGAGGTGCTCTGCGGACAGTGGGAGTACCAGGTGTTCGCGAAGGGCGCGGCGCGCGCGGGCGACGAGGCCTGGGTCGCCCGCTACCTGCTCGAGCGGACCTGCGAGCGTTACGGCTTCTCGATCAACTGGCAGCCGAAGCCGATCAAGGGCGATTGGAACGGCTCGGGCATGCACGCGAACTTCTCGAACACCCTGCTGCGCACCTGCGGCAGCCAGGCCGTCTACGACCAGGTCTGCAAGGCCTTCGAGCCGGTGATCCAGGAGCACATCGCCGTGTACGGTGCCGACAACGACCACCGTCTGACCGGTGCCCACGAGACCCAGTCGATCGACAAGTTCAGCTACGGCGTATCGGATCGCGGCGCCTCGATCCGCATTCCGATCGCGACCGTCGAAAAAGGCTGGAAGGGCTGGCTCGAGGATCGCCGACCGGCCGCGAACGCCGACCCCTACAAGGTGGCCGGCGTCATCGTGAAGACGGTCAAGGCGGCGAGCGCCAGGATCAAGGCCTAGCCTCCGGCGAGACGCGCATCGCGAGGGCGTCCGGACTTCGGGTCCGGGCGCCCTTTGCGTTTCTGGGGAATGCTGTTTGCTGGGCGACGGCCCGGGGCGTCCCAAACGGCATTCGACCGAGGCGATCCATGCGCATCCTCGTGACCGGCGGAACCGGATTCATCGGCTCGCATACCGTCCGCGCCCTGCGCGCCGGCGGCCACGACGTCCGGCTGCTCGTGCGCGATGCGAAGAAGGCCGAGCGCCTCTGGCAGCACGATCCAGCCGTGCTCGAAGATCTCGTCGTCGGATCCCTGATCTCCGCGCCCGATACCGCCCGCGCGCTGCGGGAATGCGACGGTCTCGTCCATACGGCCGCCCCGGTCGCCCTCGCGGCATCCGCGCGGGAAGCCCGCCGCGTCGCGCGGGAGAACGTCCTCGCGATCCGCCGGCTCGTCGAGCGCGCGCTCGAGAGCGGCATCGAACGCATCGTGCATCTCTCGTCGACGACCGTCTTCGATACCCGCGGCTGCGAGCGCGCCGACGAGCAGACCCCGATCATCGAGGACGGCGACGCCTACGCGGCCTCCAAGGTGGCCGCCGAGCTTCGGATCCGCGAATTGCAGGATCGCGGCGCGCCGATCGCGATCACCTATCCCCCCGGCGTGATCGGACCCGACGACCCCGGCCTTTCCGAGGGCGTGAAGGGCATCGCGATGCTGCTCCGCGACGGTGTCGCGATCACGAGCTCCGGCCTCCAGACCGTCGACGTGCGCGATCTCGCCGCCGTCCATGCCGCCCTCGTCGAACGCAAGCCCGCGCCGGGCCGCTTCGTCACGGCGGCCGAATACCTGCCCTGGGCCGAGTTCGCCGAACGTCTCGACCAGGCCGCCGGCGTCCGGATCCCGCGCTTCGACGTCCCCGGCCAGGCGATCCGCCTCGCCGGCCGGGTCGGCGATCAGCTGCGGCGCTTCACGGGCGTCGAGATCGATCCGATCGTCTCGCGCGAGGCGTCGCGCTTCGCGACCCAGTGGACCCCGCTCGACGCGAGCGGGACGACGCGGGCGCTCGGCGTGCGATTCCGGCCAGCGCTCGACTCGCTCTACGACACGGTGCGCTGGCTCGCCGAGGCGGGTCACGTCGACCCGTCCCGGGCGCTGCGATTCACCCATCCGGGCCGTGGTCGGCGTTAGGTATCCTCGACCCTCCATGCCCCCCGAGCGACCCTGCGCTTGCTGTGTCATGTTGTTCTCAACCGCACGGAGGCCCGCACCATGCATCGCTCCCGAACCCGCTCCCTCGTCCTCGTCGCCGCGATCGGCTCGCTGGCGACCCTCGTCGGCATCGGCGGCTGCCGCCATCCCGAACCGCCCGCCGAGAAGGCCGAACAGCTGACCGTGGGCCGGGTCCAGGGCGAGATCAAGGTCGGCATGTCGGCGGCCTCGGTCGCCGAGATCCTCGGCTCGCCCAACATCGTGACGACCGACGAGGAGCGCCGCGAAGTCTGGATCTACGACAAGGTCTCCTCGGACAGCGTGGATACGTCCAACTCGATCGGCGGATCGATCATCATCTTCGGGGGCCAGTCGAGCCAGCGCGAGCGGACCCGGACCCAGAAGACGCTGACGATCATCATCAAGTTCGACGAGAACAAGACGGTCCGCGACTTTGCCTACAACTTCTCGCAGTTCTAGGCGCGCTGCCGGATCGTCGATCCCGCAGAGGCGACGAAGCCTCGCGATCGCCCTCGCGGTCTGCGTCGCATCGTCCGCCTGCTATTCGCCGCCGAAGACGACCCCGCTCGAGCTCTTCGCGCTCGCTCCGGAGAGCGCCGCCAACAAGGCCGCCCAGACCCGGCGCTTCGAAACGCCGAGCTCCGACGAGCTGCTGTCGGCGTCCGCGGCGGTGCTGCAGGACCTCGGCTTCCAGGTCACCGAAGCGGATCGCGCGCTCGGATTCCTGCGCGCCGCGAAGGAGAGGAGCGCCCGCGAACGCGGCCAGGAGATCCGGCGGAGCGTCGTCGCGACGCTGACCTTCCTGCTCTCGATGCTCGGGGCCGCCGGCGGTTCGGGATCGAACGCGACGCTCATCCTTCCCGTCGACCTGCACCAGCAGATCAACGCGTCCCTGACCGCGCGCCCGATCGATGCGCGGGATCGGGAGCAGGAGGTCCGCATCGTCTTCTACCGCCTCGTCTGGAAGGGCAACGGCCAGGCGGGCAATCAGACGATCCTGCCCGGAGAGCAGCGGATGGAGATGATCCGCGACGCGGAGATCTACCAGCAGTTCTACGCCCGTTTGTCCAAGGCCGTGTTTCTCGAGGCACAGCGAATCTGAGGAGTGGCTTCCATGCGCGCGAGAACGGCTCGCCTTCTGGTCCTGATCATCGCCGCGACGCTCGTCCAGGCCGCCTGCACGTCGCCGCCGCCGGCGCCCTCGGCGCCCCTGCTCGCGCCGACCGAAGAACAGATGAAGATCCGGAACATGCAGACCCGGAGCTTCGACGTCACCGATCGCATGGTCGCCATGCGCGCGGTGATCTCGGCGCTCCAGGATCTCGGATTCATCATCGAGCGGGCGAACGAGCCGCTCGGGCTCGTGACGGGCGCGCGCTTCGCCGAGCCGAACTTCTACGACGTCGTCGGGATCACGGTGACGGTCCGGACCTTGAACGAGAAGCAGACCACGATCCGGGCGAATGCGATCTTCAACAACCAGCCGATCACCGATCCCGAGGTCTATCGGAACTTCTTCGCGACGCTCGAACGCTCGCTATTCATCGGAAGGGACTGAGGCCGTGCCCCGCTCCGACGTCCCGAGCGGATCTGCGGCAACCGGCTTCGCCTTCGTTCGTCGGCCGGTCTGGAGAGACCGGGCGCCGCGCGCCGGGATGTGCTCGCTCGTGCTGGCCCTCGCCCTCTCGACCGGCTGCGGCTATGCCGAGCGCCACGAGCTGCTCGGTGACGCGACCCAGCAGATCTGGCTCGCCGAGGCGAGCCAGGTCAAGGTCCGCAACGCCCAAAGCCGCGTTTTCGACACGACCGACCGGCTCGCCATGATCGAGGCGATCGTCGCCACGCTCCAGGACGTCGGGTTCCAGCTCGAGGTCGTCGACGAGACGCTCGGGGTCGTCTCGGCGAAGCGATTCCTCGACCTCGAGCGCCCGGGAGACGCGGGCCTGCCCTCGTATCTGAGGTACGACGAAGAGGCGCTGGTCGTCCTGAACCGCAGCTACCGGACCTGGGGGCCGTTCCAGCGGCGCAGCGATCTCGTCCGCTTGACGGTGACGGTGCGGCCGCGCAACGCGGAGCAGCTCATCGTTCGCGCCGCCGCGCAGTACTACCTGCGCCCGGTCGAAGAGCCCGAGGCCTATCAACAATTCTTCGTCGCCCTCGAGAAGGCCCTCGTCGCCGAGCGGATCCGGCGGTAGCCGCCCGGCCCGTCGCCGCGCGTACCGCGCGAACCGGTCGTCAGCGCGCGCCGCGCCCCGGCAAGGCCGTCAGGTCCGGCAGCGCCATCGCGTCGACGAGCGCCTCGCCGTAGATGCGCCTGGCCATCGCGCCCATGCTGGGCATGACGGGAATGTTGAGCCCGCCATCGACGCCGAAGACCTGCCCCGTGATCCAGCCCGCATCGTCGCTCGCGAGGAATGCGATGCATTTCCCGATGTCTGCGGGCGTCCCGGCACGGCCGAGCGGGGCTGCAGCCTCGAGGGTCGCATGCAGCTCCGGCGGCGTCACGACCTCCATGACCTCGGTCGGGACATAACCGGGCTGCACCGAGTTGACGCGGATCCCGTGCGGCGCGAGCTCGACCGCCGCGCAGCGCACGAGCATGTCGAGCGCCCGCTTCGAGACCACGTACGGCGCGAGCCAGGGCTGCACCTTCGTCCCCGAGGTCGACGAGATCGCCACGATGCTGCCCCCGCCGTGCGCCTTCATGACGAGGCCCGCGTGCTTGATGCAGAGGGCCGTACCCGTGACGTTCAGCTTCATGCAGAAATCCCAGGCGGCCGCCTCCAGCTGGAGGATCGCGCCGGGAAAGCCACTCCCCGCGTTCGCGACGAGGATGTCGAGCCGGCCGCCGCGACGCGCGGCCTCGACGGCCTGGCGGACCGACTCCTCCTCGGTGATGTCACAGCCGACGAAGCCGACCTCGAACCCCTGGTCCCGCAGTCGCTGGGCAGCCTGCTCGAGCACGTCGACCCGCCGCCCCACGATCGTGACCTCCGCCCCCTCGGCCGCGAGGGCGTGGGCGCACCCGAAGCCGATCCCGGTCCCGCCGCCCGTGACCAATGCACGCCTGCCGTCCAGCTTGCCCATGCTCTCGTCCGTCCTTCCTGTGCGCGGATCGCCGCGGGGCGATTCGGACCGAGTGAGACCGCGCCCGCTCGGCCGAACGGGTAGCAGCCTCGCGCAGGCGGCTCGACCTGGATTAGGCTCGACCCGAATCGGCTTCGCCGTCCCCTCCGCCGCGCCGCGCGCCGACGGCCCGGACGTCGGGGCCCGGATTCCCCGACGAGAAGATCCGAAGACGCCCGGGAGCCGATGAACCCGTTCACCGCCGAATACACGTTCGCCCTCGCCCTCGGCACTGGCGTCGCCGCCCACGTCGTCGCCCGCCACCTGCGTCTGCCCAGCATCGTCCTGCTGCTGGCGACCGGCGTCGCGCTCGGCCCTGATGGGCTCGGCTGGATCCACCCCTCTTCGCTCGGGCACGGTCTCTCGGCCTTCGTGGCGCTCGCGGTGGCGGTGATCCTGTTCGAAGGCGGGCTCGGGCTCGAGCTGCGGCGACTTCGACTCGCCGCGACGCCGGTCCGGAGGCTGATCACGACGGGCGCGCTGATCACGGTCGCGGGCGGCGGCCTGGCCGCCCACCTGCTGCTCGAATGGCCCCTCGAACGCGCGCTGCTCTACGGCGCCCTCGTGATCGTGACCGGGCCGACCGTCGTGCGTCCCCTGCTGCGCCTCGTCCCCGTCCACAACCGGCTGGCGACGGTGCTCGAGGCGGAAGGCCTGCTGATCGATCCGATTGGCGCCATCGTCGCCGCCGTCGTCCTCGAGATCGTCGTCGAGCGGACGCTCGGCAGCTTCGCGAACGGCCTGCTCGGCCTCGTTCTTCGCCTCTCGTTCGGCGCAGGCGCCGGGCTCGCCATCGGCGGCGTCATGACGCTGCTGCTGCGCGTGCCGCGTGTGGTTCCGGCCGGGCTCGAGAACCTCGTCGTGCTCGGCGGTGCGCTGGCCGGATTCGCGCTCTGCGAGTCCGTGCTCCCGGAGAGCGGCATCCTCGCCGTCATCGTCGCCGCGGCGGTGCTCGCCAATCTCGCGCCGCGCCGCGCCCGGGTCGTCGGGGAATTCCAGGAGCAGCTGACGCTCGGGCTGATCGGAATGCTGTTCGTGCTGCTCGCCGCCGACGTGCGGCTCTCGACCGTCCTCGCGCTCGGATGGCCCGGAGTCGCGACCGTCGCCGTGCTCGCCTTCGTCGTGCGACCGATCGGCGTCTTCTGGTCGGCGCGGGGCTCCGACCTCTCGACCCGCGAGCGTCTCTTCGCCGCCTGGCTCGGCCCGCGCGGCGTCGTCGCCGCCGCGATCGCGTCGGTCACGGCGACTTCGCTCGATGCCGTCGGCGTCGCCGGCGGCGCCGAGCTGCGCGCGCTCGTCTTCCTCACGATCGCGCTCTCGGTCGTCGTCCTCGGCGGACTCGCGCCGATCGCGGCCTGGCTGCTGGACGTCCGGGCGCCGGGGCGCGACGCGATCGTGATCCTCGGCGCGGAAGAGCTCGCGCTCGCCCTCGGCGAAGTCCTGCGCGATGCCGGCCTCCCGATCACGTTCACCGACAAGAATCCGAACTGCTGCCGCGCGGCGGAGCAGAAGGGGTTTCAGGTCGTGTTCGGCGATGCCCTCGCACCGACGACCCTCGCGCGCCTGCGGCTCGAACGCGCGCGCATCGCGATCGGCCTCACCACCAACGCGGAGCTGAACCACGTCTTCACGCTCGAGGCCCAGGAGGAGTACGACGTCCCCGACGTCTACGTCGCGGCCTCGCGGCAAGCGAGCGAGGAATCCGCGCGCCTTGCGAGCCGCCACGCCGTCCACGTGCTCTTCGATCGTCCGAAGGACGTCGAGCGCTGGAACGTCCGCATCCGCCACCAGGGAACGCAGGTCGCGCGCCTGCGCGGCAAGCCGGTCTCGCGCGCCGATGCCGAGAAGGCGGAGAAGGCCGCGGCGACCTCGACGGCGCCCGGCCTGCCGGCGACGGACGATTTCGTGATCCTGGCGGTTCGCCGCAGCGGGGTCTGGCAGCCGATGCGCAGGGACTGGACGCCCAAGGCGGGTGACGAGGCCGTCGCGCTGCTTCAGATCGAGCAGGTCGAGGCGGCGAGCGCGCGCCTGCGAACGAGCGGCTGGGAGATCGTCGACGCGCCTCGCAAGGCGTGACGCGATCGGCGCCGGGCGAGCGACCCGAGCCCGAAGACGCCGGCCCCGAGCAGCATGGCCATGCCGGGCTCGGGCGCAGGCTCGGGGGTGACCCGCCAGACCTGGCGGTCGGTCGTGTAGAAATCGCTCGTGATCAGCGTGAACTGCCCCCAGTCGTTGCCCTTGCCGAGACTCACGACCGAGTAGAGCCGCCCGTCGACGATGTCGCCGACCTCGAGGATCTTGTTCGCGACGGGATCCGGGCCGTCGTACACGCCGCTTCCGCCGAGGGACTTCGTCGCGGAGAAGACGATGCGGCCGAAATCGTCGAGCAGGACGTCGCCGAAGGAGGCGAAGCCGGTCGAAGTATCGACGAGCTGCGTCAGGATCGGCGGCGCGCCGAAGGGCGTCGGCGTCGCGAGCCAGATGCCGGGCGAGAGCTGGATCTGGGCGACGATCGCGCCGTTCTGGTCGTCGGGCGGATCGTAGAAGGTCATCGTCGGACTGCCGTCGACCACGAACGCGACCTGACCGGCGTTGTTGAGATCGGGCGCATACTGCTCCCCGACACCGAGCTTTTCGACGGCGGTCCGGGCCGCCTCGCGCGGCTGGATCGGCGCATCCCAGACGAAGATGCCGCGCGAGAGATTCTGGATGGGATCGGAGTATTCGAGCTGGGCGGCGACCTCCCCGGCCTCGTTCAGGTCGATCTCGATGTTGTTGTAGTAGATCGGGCCGGCCTGGTAGAGCGGCTGGACGCCCTCGACCGGTCCCTTGTACAGGCCGCCGCTCCCGTTGGTCAGCGCGCTGTAGAGGACCTCGCCGTGGCTCGAGAGCGCGACGTGCCGGCGCGCCGGCGGCTTCATGGCGTCGAAGGGAAAGAGCCGCCCCTGATAGAGCGTGTAGCGCGGATAGACGCCGGGGCCTCGTTCCTCGAGCTTCGAGCGGTAGACGCCGCGATAGGTCACGCCCGCGATCGACCGATCGGAGGTCCAGACGAGGTCGTCGTAGTCGTCGATCTCCACGTTCTCGAGATTCGAAAATCCCGCCAGGTCGACCGCGATCCGGTCCTCGCCGGAAACGACGAAGATCTTGTCGGCGCCCGTGCCGCTCTCGTCGCCGGCGAAGGCGACCCGGCCCGTGTTCGAGACGTCCGGCCGGACGCTCGCGTCGAGGAACCCGAGACCATCGACGAATTCGAGGGCGATCTCGTCGAAATGCTGGGCGGCGGCAGGGGAAGCAGCCGCGCAGAGACTCGAAACAGCGGCAAGGGCGAGCACGGCGAATTTCGGTCGGGATCGGGTCGGAATCGAGCGGACAGCGGCCATGAGGGCACCTCCTTCAAGGGATCGATGGCCCGAGGATCGATGCATCGGGGCCGATCTTCCATGAAGGACTTCACAGAAGACCGAACTTCAGCCGAACCCGCCGTCGCGCGCCCCGCCTCGACGCGCGGACGACGGCCTTGCCGCCACCACCCTGGCGGAGCGGACGACGGCGGAATCCTGCCCGGCTAGACGAACCCGCGCTCGCGCCCGACGCGCAGGTAGTCCGCCGTGAGATCCGTCTGCGAAACGTGATAGCGCCGCAGCGTCCGGGGCAGCGGATTCGGCGACGGACGCGCGTGCTGGACGGTCAGGTTGTCCCAGATCACGAGATCGCCGGGCTGCCAGGCATGCGCGTAGACGTGCTCGGGCGCGTACATCGCCGCAAAGATCTCCGCCAGGATCCCGTCGCTCTGGTCGCGGCGCATGCCGTGGATGCGGTCGGTGTGTTGCACGCAGACGAATAACGTCTCGACGCCGAATTCGTTGCGGAAGAGGACCGGATGGCGCGCCCAGTAGTGCTCCGGCCCCCAGTCGGGATGACCGCGCGGGAGGGTCGGATCGGGCTCCCGCGAGCGAACGCCCTCGGCATCGGGGCGAAAGAGGAAGCAGGCATGGGACGCGATGCGTCCGCGCAGATCCTCGACGAGCGCGGCCGCCAACCGGCCCAGCACGGTCGTCGAGCTCGCGAACAGGGTCGGCGTCGCGCCCTCGGCGATGCGCTCGCCGTACATCGAGATCGCCGGAACCGGCGCCGGGTCGTAGGCGTAGTCGTAGTGGAAGGCGAGCTCGCCGGGCGG
>CAZFKD010000050.1:0-14626 GCA_964519695.1 uncultured Spirochaetaceae bacterium | reverse complement strand
CGGGGTCGAGGACGTCGGCGCCGTGCTGCCGAATCCGTTCATCATGGGCGCCTACGGGCTCTACGACCGCGGGCGCGGCGGCCTCGATCTCGTCACCTATCAGGCCGAGCTCGCGGCGGTCGGGGAATGCCCGCGCGGGGTGCCCGTCCGCGAGCTGCCGCGCGACTGCCGCGAATCGGCGACGACGCCGGCCGAGCTCTTCGCGAAGCTCGACGAATGGGGCTTCGATTCGATCGTGATCCCGCACGGCACGACCTGGGGATTCTATACGCCCCTCGGCTCGGCCTGGGACAAGCAGCTGACGGCCGAGAATCACGACCCGGATCGCCAGAAGCTGATCGAAGTCTTCTCGGGCCACGGCAACTCGGAGGAGCTCCGCCCCTTCGAGGAGGTCGCCTTCGACGCCGCGGGCCGGCCGAGCTGCCCCGAGCCGAGCGCGGACTACCTGCCGAGCTGCTGGCGCGCGGGCGAGATCATCGAGGCGCGCTGTCTGGCCGCGGATCAGCCCTCGGTCGTCTGTGCCGAGCGGGCGGCGCGCACGCGCCAGATGTTCGTCGAGGCGAAGAACAATGGCGGCGCGCAGGTCGTGCCCGAGACGACGGTCGCCGACTGGCAGGACGCCGGGCAGTGTCGCGAATGCTTCCAGCCCGCCTTCAACTATCGCCCGAAGAGCTCGGTCCAGTACATCATGGCGCTCGGCCGGCGGGCCGCGAACGGCGATCCGATGCGCTTCGAGCTCGGCTTCATCGCCTCGAGCGACAATCATTCCGCGCGCCCCGGGACGGGCTACAAGGAGGTCGCCCGCAGCGAGTTCACCGAATCGCGCTTCGGCCATTTCCGAGAGACGCCGGTCGCCTTCCAGCGCCCCGCGAGCGGCCCGCTCGACGAGCCCGCGCCCTTCGAGTTCGTCGCCGGCCGCACGGCGCCGCTCGGCGCCTTCGAGATCGAGCGCGGCGCCTCGTTCTTCCTGAACGGCGGCCTCGCCGCGGTTCATGCGAGCGGGCGCGATCGCGACTCGATCTGGGAGGCGATGGAGCGGCGCGAGGTCTACGGCACGAGCGGCCCGCGCATCCTGCTCTGGTTCGACCTCGTGAACGCGCCGGACGGGGCGCGCCGGCCGATGGGCAGCGAGGTCGCGCTCTCGGGCGCGCCGACCTTCGAAGTCCGCGCGGTCGGCTCGCTCGAGCAGGCGCCCGGCTGCGGCGACGGGCCGGCGTCGGCGCTCGGCCCCGAGCGCCTCATGAAGCTCTGCCAGGGCGAGTGTTACAACCCGACCGACGCGCGAAGGCCCATCACGCGGCTCGAGATCGTGCGCATCCGGCCGCAGCAGGACGAGCGCGAGGAGATCGTCGGGCTCGTCGAGGATCCCTGGCGCGTCGTCGACTGCGCGCCGAACGCGGACGGCTGCAGCGCGACGTTCAGCGACGAGGAGCTCGCCGCGAGCGGTCGCGACGCGCTCTATTATGCGCGGGCGATCGAGGCACCGAGCCTGGCCGTCGGGGCCGATCCGCTCGGCTGTCGCCGGGATGCCGAAGGGCGCTGCGTGCAGGTCGATCCCTGCTTCGGGCGGCCGGCCGACGACGACTGTCTCGCCCAGACCGAGGAGCGCGCCTGGTCCTCACCGATCTTCGTGCGGCATGCGGCGACGCCCCCGGCGCCCGTCCCGTCCAACGCGTCCTCCGCGCCGGTCGGAGGTCAGGCGAACAGCGTCTCGCAGCCCGAGCCCGCGATCAGCGCGTCGACCGCGGCACGGTCGCTGGCGGCGAGCGCGCCGTAGTCGCGCCGCAGCCAGGCGAGGCATTTGCCCTGATAGGCGAAGGGCATCTGATGATAGGCGCGGCCGTCGATTTCGCATTCGACGCGCGCGCGCCCGGCCTCGAGGGCGGCGGCGTTCGCGAGCAGGAAGGGCGCGTAGGTCCGGCCGATCTCGGCGACGAGTGCACGGGTGGTTTCGGGCAGGGCATCGCGCGCGAGCCAGCCGGCTTCGGTCGGCTCGAGGCCCGAGAGGTCGTCGAGCCAGTCGGTCCAGGCGACGACGCGGGGGGCGTGCTCGAGGGCGAGCGCCATCGGCGTCGGGTCGAAGAGGGCGAGCTGGGTCAGCTGGCCGTACAGGCCGAAATCGCCGCTGCCCGGGCGATCGCCGAGGAGGAAACGATGCGAGCGCAGATGGCGCTCGAGGATCGCGAGCAGGCGGAGGTAGCTCGCTTCGAGGATCGGGGCCGTCTCCGGGCTCGATCCGACGACGGCGAGGCGGCCGATCTGCCTCGCGGCGAAGGCGCGCGCCGCCTGCTCGAGTCGGTCCTCGGGCTGCCGTGCCCCGGTCCAGCGGGGCAGGATCTTCGTCGCCTTCGCGATGTCGGGGGCGAACGCCCAGCGGTAGTGGAACATCGCCTTCGTGAGCCATTCGTCGGCGTAGTCCTCGATCAGGGCGTCGAGGAAGGCGAGGGCGGGATCGGGCGGAACGACCGGGCGGCGGCCGGGCCAGCGCGACTCGAGGCTGCGGATCAGCGGGGTCGAGTCGACGGTCGCCTCGGGCTGGCCCTGCGGATCGCGCGTGATGCACTGCGGGAGAAGAGTGACTCGCGGTCTCGGCAGACCCGCGGCTTCGGGCGCGCCCTGATGGATCCAGACGTGGGGAATGCGGCGATAGCGGTAGACGGCGCGCAGCTTGCGGCTGTAGGGCGAGCCGATCGCGCCGAGCAGGATGTCTTCGTTCAACGCAGGGGCCCTCGCTTCGCGGGGTTCGTCGGGAGCGCGCGTGCGGATCCGGCGGATTCGGATGACCCCGGCCGCGACTCGTGCCAGAATGGCACATTCGCTCGACTCGAGGGGCAAGCCGCATGTTCGAGAGTCTCCGCACGCATCTTCCGCTCATTCGTGTGTTGGGCGCGTCGCTCCTGGGCGTGCGCAAGCTGCGCGCCGACGTTCCGGCGGACTACTCGGATTTCCTGCGTCCGCATTTCGAGGCGAGGCCCGATGCGCTCGCCTTGATCGGCGACCGCTCGCGGATGACCTGGGCCGAGCTCGACGCCTTCGCCGCGCGGGTCGCCGGCTGGGCGATCGGCCAGGGCATGAAACGGGGCGACGTCGTCGCCTTGTCGATGGAGAATCGCCCGGAATACGTCGGTCTCTGGCTCGGGCTCTCGCGGATCGGCGTCGTGACGGCGCTCTTGAATACCCATCTGACCGGCGAGCGCCGCGCGCCTGGCTCGTCGGGCAGGAGCTGCTGGGGCCCTCGCTCTCGGCGCTGCCCCATCTCGCCGACGCGCCGCCCGTCTTCGCGGCGGATCTCGAGAGCGGAACGTCCGGCGCCGCAGCGTCTTCCGCCGGGGTTGCCGCTGCCGGGATCCAATCGTTCGACGAACATCTCGCCGCCGCCGCGCCGGCCGAGATCGATCCGGCGGCCGCGGCCGCGCGCCGCGGCAGCGATCTGCTCTTCCTCATCTATACGAGCGGGACGACCGGCCTGCCGAAGGCCGCGCGCATCAGCCATCTCAAGGCGGCGCTGACGGGCATGGCCGCCTGGAAAGCCCAGGCGCTCGGGCCCGAAGATCGCGTCTACTGCTGCCTGCCCCTGTATCACAGCGCCGGCGGCATGATGGCGGTCGGCGCCGCGCTGATGTCGGGCGGTTCGATCGCCCTCGCGCGCAAATTCTCGGCGAGCCAGTTCTGGAGCGATTGCGTGCGCCATGAAGCGACGTCGATCCAGTACATCGGCGAGCTCTGCCGCTATCTCGTGAATTCGCCGCCGCATCCGGAAGAGAGGCGACATCGATTGCGTGTCGCAATGGGCAACGGCCTGCGCCCCGATGTCTGGCAGGCTTTCCAGGAACGCTTCGCGATTCCGCGGATCGTCGAGTTCTATGGCGCGACCGAGGGCAACCTCGCGCTCCTCAATACGGCGGGCCGCGTCGGAGCCGTCGGCCAGCTGCCGGATTTCGTCCGCCGGCGGCTCGGGATCGAGCTCGTCCGCTTCGACGTCGAGTCGGAGGAGATCGTGCGCGGCGCGGACGGATTCTGCGAGCGCTGCGATGCGAACGAAGCCGGCGAGCTGCTCATCGCGATCACCCCGCGCACCCGCTTCGAAGGTTATACCAACCCCGCGGCGACCGAGAAGAAGGTCCTGCGCGATGCGTTCGTGAAGGGCGACTCCTATTTCCGGACCGGCGATCTGCTGCGGATCGACGAAGACGGCTTCTACTACTTCGTCGACCGGATCGGCGACACCTTCCGCTGGAAGGGCGAGAACGTCGCGACGAGCGAGGTCGCCGAGGTCATCTCGGTCGATCCCGGCGTCGACGAGGCGAACGTCTACGGCGTCGCGATCCCGGGCCAGGACGGCCGCGCGGGCATGGCGGCGCTCGTCGTCAACGCGGATTTCGATCTCGAGCGGGTCTCCGAGGCGATCCATCGCGGCCTCGCCGCCTACGCCCGCCCGCTCTTCCTGCGCATCCTGCCCGCGATGGAGATCACGCAGACCTTCAAGCACCGCAAGGTCGATCTGGTTCGCGAAGGCTTCGATCCGCGCAAGATCGGCGACACGATCTATTTCCGCGATGCCGCACTGGGTCGCTACGTGCCCTTCGACGGCGAGCGCTGCGATGCCGTCACGAGCGGCCGGGAGCGGATCTGAATGGCGAAGATTCATCGCATCTATGGCTCGGAGCTCTCGCCCTATTCGGTGAAGGTCCGCTCGTTCTTCCGCTACAAGGGCATCCCGCATCGCTTCCTCGCCCGCGACGGCGAGAACCTCGCCGACTATCAGCGCTTCGCGAAGCTCCCGCTGATCCCCCTCGTCGTCACCCCCGAAGACGAAGCCATCCAGGACTCGACCCCGATTCTCGACGCGATCGAGCGGAGCCATCCCGAGCCGGCGACGCATCCGGACGAGCCCGCGGCGCGCCTGATCTCGCTCCTGCTCGAGGAGTTCGGCGACGAGTGGGGCAACAAATGGATGTTCCATCTGCGCTGGGCGCGCCCCGAGGACTGCCTCTCGGCGGGCGGGCGCATCGCCGCGTCGATGGTCGCGCCGGGCGACGAGAACGCACGGCTGGCCGTGCGCGAGAAGGTCGTCGAGCGGATGCGCGGGCGGGTCGGCTTCGTCGGCTCGAACGCGGATACGGCGCCGCTGATCGAGCAATCCTTCCGCGACGCCCTCGCGCAGCTCGAGAGGCATCTCGCCGATCGCGCCTATCTGTTCGGCGGGCGGCCCTGCTTCGCGGATTTCGGGCTCTGGGGGCAGATCTACGAAGCCTGGACCGATCCGACCGGCGGCGCCTGGATCGAGCGCTCGGCGCCGAGCGTGCTCGACTGGGTCCAGCGCATGCTCTGGCCCCGCGCCGAAGGCCCTTTCGAATCGCTCGAGTCGCTGCTGCCGACCCTCGAGCCCTTCCTCGGCGACCAGGTCGGGACCTTCTTCTGCCCCTGGACGCTGGCGAACGAGGCCGCGCTCGCCGCGGGCGAGGACGAGCTCGAGGCCGTGCTCGCCGGCCGCCGCTTCCATCAGAAGCCCCAGAAATATCATGCGCGCTCGCTCGCCGCGCTGCGCGCGCGTCATGCCGAGATCGCCGATCGCTCGGCGCTCGACCCCATCCTCGCGCGGACGGGCTGCCTCGCCGCCCTGCGTCCGCGCGCCTGACCCGCCGCCCGAAAGGATCCCCCGTCATGAAGCTCGCGATCAACGCCCTCTCGTTCGGACCGAAGATCCGCATCGACCTCGACCTGATCCGCCATGCCGAGCGCCTCGGCTTCGACTCGGCCTGGACGGCCGAGGCCTGGGGCAACGACGCGGTGACGACGGCGACCTGGGTCGCGGCCAAGACCGAGACGCTGAAGGTCGGGACGGCCATCATGCAGATCCCGGCGCGCACGCCCGCGATGACCGCCATGACGGCGACGACGCTGAACCAGCTCTCGAACGGCCGCTTCAAGCTCGGCCTCGGGCCGTCGGGGCCGCAGGTCGTCGAGGGCTGGCATGGCGTTCCCTACGGCAAGCCGCTGACGCGCTCGCGCGAGTACATCGAGATCATCCGCGCGATCTGGGCGCGCGAGAAACCGCTCGAATACCACGGCGAGCACTACGAGATCCCCTGCAAGGGGGCGGGCACGACCGGCCTCGGCAAGCCGCTGAAGAGCATCCTCCACGGCGATCCGTCGATCCCGATCTACATGGCGTCGATCAGCCCGAACGGCCTCGCCGTCGCCGCCGAGATCGCCGACGGCGTGATTCCGATGATGTACGACCCGGAGCGTTATGCGGAGCTGTTGAAGCCGCATCTCGAGAAGGGCTTCGCGAAGGCCGGCGGCGGGAAGGGACTCGCGAATTTCGACGTCATGACGTCCTGCACGGTCATCGTCTCGGACGACGTCGAGAAGGCCATGGCACCGGTCAAGGCGAACCTCGCCCAGTACATCGGCGGCATGGGCGCCCGCGACAAGAACTTCTACAACGACTACGCGAAGCGCATGGGCTTCGAGGAGGCCGCCGTCCGGATCCAGGACCTCTTCCTCTCCGGCAAGAAGGAGGAGGCGATCCGCGCCGTGCCCGACGCGCTCGTCGACGCCGTCCATCTCGTCGGTCCGAAGGGCAAGATCCGCGATCGCCTGCAGGCCTGGAAGGAAGCCGGCCGACGCGACGAGGTCGGCACCCTGCTCGTCGGCGCCCCCCAGCCCGAGGCGCTCGAGCTGCTGGCCGAGGAGCTGCTCTAGATGGCCGACGCGCCGACGGGCTCCGCGCGGCGGATCGCCTACCGGACCTGCCCGCTCTGCGAGGCGACCTGCGGTGTCGCGATCGAGGTCGAGGGCGATCGGGTCGTGCGCGTGCGCGGCGACGAGGCGGATCCGTTCAGCCGGGGCTTCGTCTGTCCCAAAGGCGCGACGTTAGGCGACGTCCACCACGATCCGGATCGCCTCCGCCAGCCCGTCGTCCGCCGCGAAGGCCGCTTCGTGCCGGTCTCCTGGGAGGAGGCCTTCGCGGAGGTCGAGCGCGGGCTCGGCGCTGTCCTCGCGGCCCATGGGCGGCAGGCGCTCGCGGTCCTGCTCGGCAATCCCGTGACCCATCATCTGGCGCCGGCGTTCTATCTGCGGCCGCTCGTCCGGGCGGCGGGGACGCGCAATCTCTTCACCGCGTCGACCGTCGACCAGATGCCGCAGCACGTCGTCTCGGGGCTCGTCTGGGGCGATCCGAACGCCTTCCCGCTCCCGGACATCGACCGCACCGACTATCTCCTCATGCTCGGCGCGAATCCGCTCGCCTCGAACGGGAGCCTCGTCACGGCGCCCGACTTCCCGGGCCGGCTCAAGCAGTTCAAGCCGCGCGGCGCGAAGCTCGTCGTCGTCGATCCGCGCCGGACGGAGACCGCCGAGCGCGCCGACGAACATCTCTTCATCCGCCCCGGGACCGACGTCTTCTGGCTGGCGGCGCTGGTGCACACGCTCTTCGCGGAACATCTCGTCTCGATCGGGCGGCTCGAGCGCTGGGTCGTCGGGGTCGAGGAGATCCGGACGCTCGTGACGCCGTTCGCGCCGGAGGTCGTCGCGCCGATCTGCGGGATCGATGCGGCGACGACGCGCCGGATCGCGCGCTCGCTCGCGCGGGCGGCGGCCGGCGCGGTCTACGGCCGCATCGGCAACCACGCCGTCGAGTTCGGGACGGCGACCGCCTGGATGGCGGCGGTCCTGAACGTCCTGACGGGCAACTTCGACCGGCCCGGCGGCGTCATGACGTCGTCGCCGGTCGCGTCCCGGATCGACGACGGCGAGCCCGGCGGCCGCGGCTATCGCATCGGCCGCTGGAAGAGCCGCGTCAGCGGACATCCCGAGGTCAACGGCGAGTTCCCGGCCGCGGCCCTCGCCGAAGAGATCGAGACGCCCGGCGAGGGGCGCATCCGCGCGCTGCTCTCGGTCGCGACGAATCCCGTCCGCTCCTATCCGAACAGCGATCGCCTCGATCGCGCGTTCGGCGCCCTCGACTTCTTCGTCGCCGTCGACATCTACGTCAACGAGTCGACGCGACACGCGAACGTGATCCTGCCTCCGCCGTCGGCGCTCGAGGAGGAGAACTACGAGCTCACTTTTCTCGGCAATGCCGTCCGGAGCTTCGCCAAATACGCTCCGCCCGTCTTCGCGCGCGGGGCCGAAGACGGCCCCTCGGAGGCCGACCTCTTCGCGAAGCTCGTGCTCATCCTGCGCGGGGAAGGCGCGAAGGGCGATCCCGCCCGGGTCCACGACGCCCTCGTCGACGAGTTCATCGAACGCGAACGCAGCGATCCGGCCGGCCCGCTCGCGGGCCGCGGCGCCGACGAGATCCGGCGCGCGCTCGCCGGGCTCTCGCCCGTCGGCAAGCTCCTCGATCTGCGGCTGCGCACGGGCTGGCAGGGCGATCTGTTCGGGCAGCGCGCGGGCGGGATCTCCCTCGCGAAGCTCGCGGAGCATCCGCACGGCGTCGACCTCGGCCCGATGGTCGAGCGTTTTCCCGCGCGGCTCGCGACGGAGTCGGGGCTGCTCGAGCTCGCGCCCGGGCCGCTCGTCGCGGATTGGCGGCGGGTGCGCGAGCGACTCGAGGATCCTCGGCCGGCCGGGGGGCTGCTGCTGATCGGTCGCCGGCATGTCCGTTCGAACAACTCCTGGATGCACAACATCCCGGCGCTCGTCTCGGGCCGTTCGCGCTGCACGTTGATGGTCCATCCGGAGGATGCCGCCGCGCGCGGGCTCGCGAGCGGTGACCTCGCGCGCATCCGCTCCCGCGCCGGAGAGCTCGAGGTCGAGGTCGAACCGAGCGACGCGATGATGCCGGGCGTCGTCTCGTTGCCGCACGGCTGGGGGCATGGCGTCGCGGGGATCCAGATGCGCGTCGCGGCGGCGCATCCGGGGGTCGCGAGCAACGTGCTGACGGACGACGCCGTCATCGACGTCGCGAGCGGCAATGCGGTGCTGAACGGGATTCCCGTCGAGCTCGAGGCGATTGGCGGCTGATGCGGACGCGAGCGGCGCATGCGCGCGTCCAGAGCATTCCCATCGCCGAGACGCCGCCCCTCGAAGAGGCGGGGCGAAGGCTCGCTCATCTGCGCGAGCGGCGGCGCGGAATCGAACTCGCTTCACGGATCATCGAGCCATCGATCGGGGTTTCTCGGCCGGCGTGGCTTGACTTGCGCGGCGCCGTCGCGATCTGCCGCGATGGAGTCCCGGTCGGGGCTTCGGCGTATGCGGAGCGTTGGCGTCGATCGATGCATGCCCCGGCGAGCCGGCGGTCGGCTCGCTGCGAGTGCGTTCGGAGGCGCCGATCTCGAATCCATCCGAATGGGGCGCAGACCCCGAGGAGCGCAAGACATGGCAGCGAAGAAGGCGAAGACGACCTCCCGCAAGAGTGCCCCGAGCAAGAGTGCCGCGCGGAGGAGCACCGCCAGGGCTCGTTTGTCGCCGGCGGCGAAGGCCGCTTATGGCGACATCAAGCAGGGCATCCGGCACGTCGAGAAATCGATCGGCGAGGTCCAGAAGGGGCTCCGCAAGGCCGAGCGCGCGATCGAGGCCGACGCAAAGGCTCGGATCCGCGCCCTTCGCAAGGAAGGTCAGATCCAGCTGAAGGTGCTCCAGAACCGGCGCAAGGAAGCGGCGCGTTTGATGAAGGAGCTCTCGAAGGCCGCCGAGGATTCCTGGCATACCATCCAGTCGAGCGCCGAGCAGGCCTTCGCGGATGCCCGCGCGACGGCGAGCTCCGTCGCCGACCGGATCCGCTCTGCGCTCCAGCGCTGAGGACGTCGCCCACTCGACTACGCAGGGCGCGGGCCCGATCGCCGACGGGCTCGGCGAGCGGGGCCGGGCGGAGTGTCCGCGAGGTAGAGCGAGAAGATGACGCGGAGATCCGCGAGCCGTTCCCCAGGACCGGCATCGACGCCGACGAGGTGGCCCAGGACGGCCGACAAGCAGAGGCGCGCCGCCTGATCGGGCTGCATGCGGGGCCGCAGCTCGCCCGCGAGCCGTGCCCGTTCGAATCGGCGCCGGAGCTCGATCAGGACGGGGATGTCGGCGAGGTCGAAATCCGGCACCGCCGATCGACGCGAGAACACGCTGATCAGCTCCCGGAAGAGCCAGCGATCGCCGACTCCGGCCTCGACCTCGAGGATCGCTTCGGCGAGCAGGTCGAGCGTCTGCTTCAGCGTCTGTGCCGGCTCGAGGCGCCGGACGATCTGCAGAGCGCAGCGCCAGCCCAGCTCGAACAGGACGTGATCGAGCGTCGGGAAATGGGCATAGATGCTCGGGCGCGAGACCTCCGCGGCTTTCGCGATGTCGGAGATGCTCGTGCGCTCGAATCCGACCCGCCGAAACTCCGCAATCGCCGCCGCGAAGATCCGCTCGCGCGTCTCGCTGCGCTGTCTCTCGCGCGGGCTGATGCGTGCGAAGGGGGAGGGCATGCTCGTCGGCACCGGCAGGATCGTCGCCCGGCCACGCGAGCGGGCCGTCATCTCCGCGCGTCCACGACGACAGGCATTGCGGCGAGGCCGTTCACGAGGGTCGACGGGATCCTGCGCGGCTCGCCCGCGAACGCGAAGCCCGGCCCGAGCCGGATCAGCTCCTCGAAGATCGTACGCGCTTCGAGGCGTGCGAGCGACGCGCCGAGACAGAGATGCTCGCCGAAGCCGAACGCGAGATGTCGCGGGGCCTCAGGGCGGCCGACTTCGAAGCGATCCGCGTTCGTCCCGAAGATCGACTCGTCGCGGTTGGCCGAGCCGTAGAAGACGACGATGTATTCGCCCGCCTTCAGCTCGCGGCCCGCGAGCTCGACGTCCCGCTCGACGCGCCGCGCGAAGTTCTGGATCGGGCTGACGAAACGCAGCATCTCCTCGACGGCGTTCGGCAGCAGCGACGGATCGGCGCAGAGCTTCTCCCATTGGCTGCGATCCTCGAGCATCGCCTTCATGCCGCCCGAGACGAGGTGGCGGGTCGTCTCGTTGCCCGCGACGAGCAGTGTCAGGCAGAAGATGCCCAGCTCGGCATCCGTCAGCCGCTGACCGTCGAGCTCGGCGTGCGCGAGGATCGACAAGACGTCCTCGCGCGGCGCTCGCCGGACCTCCTCGATCCGCGCGAGCATGTACGCGACGAGCTCGCCGACGATGCCGACCGTCTCCGGTGTCGGACCGACTGCGCCGACCTCGACCATCGCATCGGACCAACGGCGGAACGCAGCGAAATCCGAGCTCGGGACCCCGAGCAGCTCCGCGATCACGAACATCGGCATCGGCACCGCGATCTGCTCGACGAAATCGAACGGCTCGCCCGCGCGGATCTTCGCGACGCTCTCGCGAGCGAGCTCGCGCACGCGCGGCTCGAGCGCCGCGATCATGCGCGGCGTGAAGGCGCCGATCACGAGCTTGCGATGGCGATTGTGCTCCGGCGGATCCATGCGGATGATGGACGGCGCACTCTCCAGCAGGCTGCTCCGGCCGGCCAGCCGATCGCGGATCTCGAAGAGCTGCGTACCGTGGGCCGAGGAGAAGAGCCGAGGACGCCGCGAGATCTCCATGATCTCCGCGTGGCGCGTGGCACACCAGTAGGGGCCGTTCGCGTGCCAGTGGACCGGGTCCTCGGCGCGAAGGCGACCGAACACCGCGTGGGGATCGCCCTGATAGAACTCGGGTCGGTCCGGGGCGAAATCTTCCATCGGGGGGGCCCTCCAGGAGCGGGAGCCCAAGCCTGGCGCAAAATTTACAGATGTCAATTTACGGGGACGATCGTCCCGATTCTCAACGAATGACGCCGTCCGAGCGCAGCGACGCGAGCGCTTCGTCGTCGAGTCCGAGATCCGCCCGCAGGACCGCGTCCGTATGCTCTCCGACGAGGGGCCATTTCGTCGCCGGACCTTCGGGACTCGCGGAGAACTTGATCGGATTGCCGTGGACGCGGACGACGCCCGTCGGCGTCGCCGCGGGAATCTCGACGATCATCTCGTGGGCCTTCACATGGGGATCGGCGAGCAGGTCGTCGCCCTCGTAGCTCGGCCCGGCGACGACGCCGGCCTCCGCCAGCAGCCGGCTCGCCTCGAGCTTGGTCTTCGTCCTCGCCCAGGCCTCGATCGCGGGACGCAGGACCGGCTCGATCTGCGCGCTCCACTGCTCGCGGGTCGCGAAGCGCGGATCCCCGGCCCACTCCGGATGGCCCACGACCTGGGCGAGCTTCTCGAATTGATGCTCCCGGCCGATCTGCAGCACGAAGAGTCCGTCGCTCGCTTCGAAGGGAGCGAGAATTCCGGGCCAGGCCGCGATGCTGTTGTCGTCGACGCCGATCGAGGGATTGAAGGCGACCATGTCCATGATCGAGATGATCGCGTCGAGCATCGCGACGTCGACCTTCTGGCCGCGGCCGGTCTGGTCCCGGCCGCGCAGGGCGGCGAGCAGGCCGATCATCGCGAACAGCCCCGTCCCGATGTCGCCGATCGCGCCGCCGACGCCGATGTTGGGCCGGCGGCCCGGCTCGGGCCGGAAGGAATAGAAGCCGCCCATCGCCTCGGCGACGCAGGCGTAGGCCGGCCAGTTGCCGTAGGGCGTCTCGCGCAGGCTGCCGAATCCCGAAGCCGAGACGTAGATCAGCTTCGGATGCAGCGCGGCGAGCGTCTCGTAGCCGATGCCGAGGCGCTCCATCGTGCCCGGCTTGAAGTTCTCGACGACGACGTCGTAATGCGGGACGAGGCGACGGACGAGCTCCGCGCCGCGCGGATGCTTGAGATCGATCCCGATGCTGCGCTTCGAGAGGTTGTTGCGCAGGAAGGTCGCGCCCGGCGTCGAGCCGTCGACGTCGCGGATGTTCGGCAGCCCGGAGCGCCCGGACTCGCCGCCCTTCGGCGACTCGACCTTCACGACGTCGGCGCCCATGCGCGCGAGCAGCTGCGTGCCGAAGGGCATCGCCTGCATCTGTTCGATGGCGAGGATGCGCAGGCCCGCGAGCGGGAGGGGCTGGGGCTCGGCGGTCGGGCGGGGGCCGGAACGGGACGCAGGGGCGGACATCGAGCGGGAACTCCTTCGCGAGGGGCGCGGGTCCGGGCGCCTGCGAATCGACGCGAAGAACGCGCGAAAGCGCAGCGCCGGGCGCCAGGGCCGAGCGAAAGCCGACGCTAGCAGCCGCCGGAGATGCGGTCGCGTCGGTTATGCTGCGCCCATGCCCGAAGCCTCTCGAAGCGGGTCCCCGATCGGGTCGTCGACCGCGACGCCGAGCGCATCACCGCTGGCGCCCCCGCTCCCGTCCGGCGTCGTCGTCTTCGTCAAGCGCGACTGCCCGACCTGCGTGCTCGTCGCGCCCGTCCTCGCCGAGCTCGCGCAGCGCGTCCCGCTCACGGTCTACACCCAGGACGATCCCGCCTTCCCCGAGCCGCTCGCCCCCGTCGACGACCGCGATCTCACCGTCTCCTGGCACCATGCGATCGAAGCCGTCCCGACCCTCCTGCGCGTCGAGGACGGCCGCGAAGTCGAGCGCGCCGTCGGCTGGCAGCGCGACGAATGGGAGGCGCTGACGGGCGCCCCGAGCCTCGGCGTCGGCCTGCCCGATTGGCGCCCCGGCTGCGGCTCGCTGTCCGTCGACCCCGTTCGCGCCCGCGCCCTCGAGCTGCGCTTTGCCGGCGCCGCGAAGATGAAGGCCCGCCGCGTCGAGCTCTCTGCCCTCGAAGACGAGATCGAGGCCTGCTTCGATCGCGGCTGGAGCGACGGCCTGCCTGTCGTCCCGCCGACCGAGGCGCGCGTGCTCGCGATGCTCGCCGGCTCGACCCGCGCGCCCGACGAGATCGTCGCCGTCGTGCCGCCCGATCTCGTCCCGTGCACGGTCGAGAAGGTCGCGATCAACGCCGTCCTCGCCGGCTGCAAGCCCGAGTATCTGCCCGTCGTGCTCACGGCAGTCGAGATGGCCTGCACGCCCGCGTTCAACATCCACGGCGTCCTCGCGACGACCATGTCGGTCGGCCCCGTCCTCATCGTGAACGGCCCGATCCGCCGAGCGATCGGCATGAACGCCGGCATCAACGCCCTCGGCCAGGGCAACCGCGCGAATAACACCATCGGCCGCGCCCTCCAGCTCGTCATCCGCAACGTCGGCGGCGGCCGCCCCGGCGAGATCGACCGCGCGACGCTCGGCAACCCCGGCAAGCTCGGCTTCTGCTTCGCCGAGGACGAAGAGGGCTCGCCCTGGACGCCGCTCGCCGCGGACTTCGGCTTCGAGGCCGGCCAGAGCGTCGTCACGATCTTCCCCGGAGAAGGCCCGCGCACCCTCGTCGACCAGCTCGCCCGCACGCCCGAGGAGCTGGCGAACAGCTTCGCCTACCATCTTCGCGCCATGCTCTCGCCGAAAGCCGTGATGGCCTTCGACGCCGTGCTCGTCGTCTCGCCGGACCATTCCCGGATCTTCCGCGAGGCGGGCTGGAGCAAGGCCCGCCTGCGCGAGCGGCTGCTCGAGCTGACGACGATCCCCGGCGACGAGCTCGTCCGCGGCGCCGGCGGCCTCGCCGAGGGCCTGCCCGAGAGCGTCCGCGGCCGCAGCATCCCCAAGTTCCGCCCGAACGGGCTGCATATCGTCCATGCCGGAGGCGGCGCCGGGCTCTTCTCGGCGATCATCCCCGGCTGGGCGAACGGCGAGCTCGGCAGCCAGACCC
>CAZFKD010000049.1:0-14630 GCA_964519695.1 uncultured Spirochaetaceae bacterium | reverse complement strand
GATGAATCGCCAGGCCCCTTCGGCGCTTCGCCAGGCACCCGCGGCCGGCCGGATCGACGGCACCGACATCGACCTCGTCTACTCCGCGATCGAGTACCTGCGTGCGAACGGAGACCGTCGCTTCTTTCTCTACCTTCACATGATGGACGTCCATCAATACATCACGACACCCGACAACGCGCTCTTCGGATCGTCCTATTCCGACGCCTACGACAACTCGATCCGCTGGGTCGACGAACAGATCGGGATGGTCCTGGCGGAGCTGCACGCGCTCGGCCTGGCGGAGAAGACGCTCGTGCTGATCGTCTCCGATCACGGCGAAGCGTTCGGCGAGCATGGATCGGAGGGCCACGCGCGGGACCTCCATCGAGAGGTCGTGCGGACCCCCTTCGTGTTGATTCCCCCCTTTCGCCTCGAACCCGGAATCGCCGTTCCCGCACCGAGCCGCAACGTCGACGTCTGGCCGACGATCTACGATCTTCTCGGAGTCGAGTTCGAAGGCCCCAGCGACGGCCGCTCGCTCCTACCGCTGCTGCTCGAGCGTCGGATGCCGCCGGGCGAAGACCTCGAGTTCAGCCAACTCGACACCGCATGGGGCCGTACGGATCGCGAACCGTCACCGCTCGTCGGCGTGCGAGAAGGGCGCTATCGCTTGATCCATGACTCCCGGTCGCCGGATGCGGACCGTCTATTCGACCTCGAAGTGGATCCGTCGGAATTTCGGGACATCTCGGAGGAGTTCGGTGTTATAACAGCAGCGCTCCGCGCGCGAGTCGACGCCTACCTCGAGCAATCGGTGCCCTGGGAAGGCGGCGCGCCCGAGATCGAACTCGACGAGATGCATCTTCGTCAGCTCCGAGCGCTCGGCTATTCGATCGAGGATCCGTGACCTCCCGAAGCATTGCAGAACAGCGTCAGCGGGATGCGCGACGGGAGGGCGTCGATTCGCGAGCGAGTTCCCGTCGCCCGCGGTCGATCGGCGTCTCCTGCTCGACTCACGCCCGGCGGCTGCTCGGGCTCCTTTTCGGACTGGTCTTGTTCTCGGCCACACCGGCCAGGCCGGCCCAGGATCGGGCGGGTGCCGACGATCCCTTCGTCGGAATCGAGGAGATGGTCGTGATCGGAAGCTCGGGCTCCGATCTGCTCCAGAGCCAGGAGATCTCGGTCGTCGGATTCGACTCCGACTATCTCGAGGCGCTCGGCGCGAGCGATCTCTCCGACATCTCGCAGTTCACGCCCAACCTCGAGATCCGGACGCCCTTCGCCGCCTCGAATCCGACGCTCTTCATCCGCGGGGTCGGGCTGCGCGACTTCAACGCCAATTCCTCCTCCTCCGTCGCCGTATACAACGACGACATCTACATGAACTCACCCGCCGGACAACTCGCACAGCTCTTCGACGTCGAGAACATCGACGTGCTCCGCGGGCCGCAGGGGGGAATCTACGGCCGCAACGCTTCGGCAGGCGCGATTCGCGTGATCAGCCGCAAGCCGACCGGCACGCGAAGCGGTTTCGCGAACCTCACCTACGGCCGTTTCAATCAGCTCGACGTCGAAGCCGCAGCGGAATCCCCGCTCGTCCCCGACGTGCTCTCGATGCGCATCGCGGGCAAGATGAGTCTGCGGGACGGAACGACCCGAAACCGCTGTGCGGATCCGGCCTTCGCCAACCCGGTCCCGGGCGGCAACGCGAATACGAGCTTCGCGCAGGCCGTGCACGTCGCCTGCTTCAATCCCGCAGCGCTCGCGCCGCGGGAATTCGGTGGCGGCGGGGCCCGGATCGGGACGCCGCTCGGCGTCAAGGAGTTCGTCAACGACATCAACAACTGGGCCATGCGATCGATCGTCCGGCTCGAGCTCGATGTCGGCGACGGCCTCGACGTGCTCGTGAACTTCCACGGGGGCCAGAACCGGGGCGACGCCCGCCAGTTCCAGGTGATCGGAGCGCGCCAGCGAGAACGCGACCTCGAGCCCCTGATCGAGGCTCCGCTCGATCAATTCGACTTGAACCGCTATCGCGATCCGGACAATACCTTCAACGTCGGACCGGGGAAGTTGATCCGCAGTCCGTTCGACGGAGACCCCTTCGAGGGCGACTTCAACAACGTCGAGCGCGAGGAGATCGACCTGTTCGGCACGAACATCGTCGCCGAGCTCGTCACCGGCGATTGGACCACGAAGGCGATCGTCGGCTACGAGCGGAACCAGCGCAAGACGACGGTCAACCTCGACGGCAATCCCTTCGCATCCCTCGAGCCGACCCTCGAGAACGAGGCCTGGCAGATCACGGGCGAGCTGCGTACCGCCTGGGACGGCGGCCAGGGTCTCAGCTTCCAGCTGGCCGGATTGTTCCTCTACGAAGCGCTGAAAGTCGACAACAACTTCGTTCTCGCCCCCCTCATCGACGAGCGCGTGCAGCAGTACACGTTCTTCACGCGACACGGTGCAGTGTTCGGAGACACGACCTGGGAGATCAGCGAGTGGCTCTCCCTTCAGGCGAGTGGTCGTTTCAACTACGAGAACAAGGAGATCAGTCTACTCGGCCGGTCGGAGAGCATCTTCCGGCCCGATGCCCTGACCTTCACCGAAAAGAGCGAGGCGAGCGAGTTCGGCTTCGCGGGCGACGTGACGCTCAGCTATCTGCCGACGGACGACGTCAAGTTCTACTTGAAATACGCTCGCGGCTGGAAGGGTCCGCACATCAACGGCGGGATCGTCGCCCCGACCCCGGCCACGGGAGGCGGGAGCCTGACCGATCCGGTCGATCCCGAGATCGTCGACTCCGTCGAGATGGGGATCCGGTCGCAGTGGTGGGATTCGCGCGTGCGCCTCAACGGTGCCGTGTTCTACTACAACTATCAGGATCTGCAGGTCTTCCGGCTCCGGAATGCGGCGGGCGGCATCCCCGTGAACGAGCTGATCAACGCGCAGGACGCCAACATTCTCGGCATCGAGCTCGACGTCGATGCCCGGCCCTTCGAGGGCATCGGCCCGGCGATCCTCGATGGATTCCACGTCTTCGCGTCGTTCGCCTGGCTCGATACGAAATACACGGAGTTCTTGAACGTCAACCAGAGCGTTCGAAATCTCGGCAACACCAGCCTCATCGTGAACACCACGATCGACTTCTCGGGCAAGCAGCTGGTGAACGCCCCCGAGTTCGCCTTCGTGGGCTTCGCCCAATGGATCCTTCCCACCGATTGGGGCACCGTCGTTCCCCGCTTCGACTGGTCCTTCAAGGACGACGTCTTCTTCAGCCCCGAGAACTCGGAGCTCGTCGGACAGTCGGCGCTCTGGCTCATGAACCTCCGACTGGTCTACAAGGCCCCCTCGGAGAACCTCGAGATCTCCGGCTGGGTCGAGAACCTGACGGATCAGTCCTACACGCTCGACGTCTTCAACCTCGCCCGTTTCCGCCAATCGATCGCGTACGCGATCGGTGACCCGCGGACCTACGGATTCACGGTCAAGGTGAGCTTCTGATGACGCAGGAAACGCTGAGAACGTCGACGGTCCGAGCGGTTCTGTCGCTCATGGCGCTCCTCTCACCGCTGGCACTGCTCGGTTGCGATTCCGAGCCCTCCTCGCGGCTCGAGGGGCTGGTCGAGAACGGCATCGAGAGCCGGATCGACTCGGAGGAGATCGCGGGGCGGCTCGAGGCGCTGCGCACGATGCCGATCGACGAAGCCTATCACGAGGCACTCGGAGCGACGGATCCGCTGATGGGACATCTCTTGCTCGCGCAGGTGTACGCCCGCGTCGACGAGTCGAACTTCGGGCAGCTGCGTTCGATCTTCGAATCGGACCTGGCGAGCCGGGACGGCGTTCAAGCCCGGATCTTCGGCAACCTGTGGGCGAAGGTCGATCCGGTGAACGCACTGACCGAAGTACTGCGCTGGGACGATGCGCGGGCGCGCCACTTCGCCTCGAACGAGATCCTGAACGTCTGGGTGAAGCGCACGAACGCCGACGCGGCGCGCCAGGCCTTTCGGGACGTCTCTCGCGAGCTGCCGGCAGACGTCGTGCAGCAGGGGGAGCAGGCTCTCGCAGAGGCGCTCGGCCGGCACGCCGACCTCGATTCGCTGCTCGCACTGCTCGAGGAAACGCAGGACGCCGACCATCGCCGACGCATGATCGCCGTTTCGACGATCGAGTTCCTGCGCCGCGACGGCGACGCCTGGCCGGTCTGGGCCGAGAAGATCCATCGGGACGATGCGCTTCGCGAGCGGGCTCCGGACGTGCAGTCGGACATCGTGCTGCAGGCGATCCGTCTGCTCGTTCAGCGGAACGTCGCCGAGGCGGTCGGCTGGTATCCGAAGATCGCCGACGGCGAATACTCGGGAGACGCGCTCAGCCTGATCGCCGAGAATTGGGCGCGCACCGATCCCGAGGCGGCCTTTTCCTTCCTGGCCGGCCGTACCGACGCCGAGAAGCCGGGGATGGCTCGGCGTGCAGCTGCCTATGTGTGGCTGAACAAGGAGCCCGATGTCGCTCTTGCGAAATTGAGAGAGGCCGTCGATCGGGATCCAGGCATGGTCTCCGTGATCTTCCCGATCGTGCAGTTCCTGATCGCCTCGCGTGTCGAGGAAGCCATGGAGCTGGCGCAGCGGGTTCCGGACGAAAAGGAAAAGGAGATCGTGCTCAAGCAGGGGCTGATGCGGTGGGCACGGCTCGATCCGTCCGCCGTGGACGCCTACATGGAGCAACACCCCGTCTCGCAGCCGATCCGTCGCGCCGTGCGCGCCGCGAAGGCGTTGAAGACCACCGTCAGCAGCGGATCCGCGTCACGATGAGCGCGCGCCTCGCATACGCGCGCCGACGTCCCCGGCGCTGGTCCGGGTCGCTCGCCGGCCTTTCGGCAGTGCTCGTCGTGGCCTCGGGCTCCGCCGCCGTCGAGCCCGGGCCCGATTGGGAGCCCGAGGGTTGGAGTCCGGCCTTTCGAATCGGCATGGGCGTACACGTCCAGGGCCTCGACGGCAACGTCTTCTCCCCCGACTCGCTCGACCCGATCCGGATCCCGCCGACGAATCCGCTGGTCCCCGATCGAAGCTCGTCCGGTGCGCCCGGAGATTCGGCGACGACCCAGGTCGTACGCGTGGGCCTGCGACTCTACTCGCCCGAAGATCTGCTCTTCGAAAGCCGCTGGGCGCCCCGCTTGTTCCTCGAGGCTGGGTTCGAGGCTCCCCTCGACGACGGCTTCACGGCTTCGCGCTACAACGCCGACTTCGACAACAACCCGAGGAATCCGAACGAGCCCCTGCCCGCGGTGGCCTGTCCAGAGGCCGTCGTCGGATCGAGCTGCTCCTACCGCGGCACGACGACGGTCGACATCCTCTACAACTGGAATGCTGCGATCGGGGTCGACTTCCGTCTTCCGATCGCGAAAGGGCAGTACCACCTGGTGCCGCGCGTGGAGTATTTCGGCCAGGCCTACGACTCCGAGGGGCGTTTCGATCTCACCATCTCCCAGTCCCTGGCCTCGTCGGACCTGCGTCCGATCCGCGCGGACGGGGGAACCGAGATCCTGCATGGGATCGGCACCACGCTCGGGCTCGAAGTCGACGTCTATCGTGGTGCTTCCTTCGGCACTCGCCTCTTCGTCGAGTCCCGGACCGCCTGGATCCTGTCGGACCGAAAGAACGAATTCGAGGGCACGAACGCCGTGCCCACCGTCAACTTCGATACGGCCGAGTTCCTCCTGCGTCCGTCGGGATTCGTCGTGACTGCCGCCGCGGGCATCGAGATCCGCTGGCTGGGCCGCTAGTCGCTCGGTGGCGGGCCTCGGCTTCGCAGCTCCGCGCGTCTCGTGGCTGTCGGGCCCGCGCGTCGACATTCCGCTCCTGATCGCGACGCCGCTTCTGCTGATTCCCCTCTTCACCTTCGCGAGCCGTCATCTCTCGGACGAGATGATCATCGTGGGCGTCACGCTCTTCGGCGCGAACGCCCATCACCTGCCGGGACTGATGCGGGCCTACGGCGATCCCGCCTTTCGGGCGCGCTTCCGCCTCCGACTGATCTCCGCGCCGATCGCGATCGTCGCGATCTGTCTCGCCAGTTTCCATCTCGACCTCGGTGGGCTGCTCTTCGTGACCTTTTTATGGGGCATCTGGCACGCCCTCGCGCAGGTCTACGGAATCGGACGCATGTACGACGGCCGCGCGGGGCTGATCTCCGAACGGACGGCGCGGCTGGACAAGGCGGTCTGTTTCGCGTGGTTCCTCGGGGGCTTTCTCTTCTCGCAGCACCGGCTCGGACTCGCGCTCACGGAGCTCTATCGATGCGGCATCCCCGCCATGGCGCCGGAGGCCATCGGCGCTCTTCGCTGGCTCTGGCTGGGCGCGACCGCCGCCGTGACGATCGCCTGGTCCGTCGAACAGACCCGACTCGCGCGGACCGGACGCGGCAACCCCCTCAAGGTGCTGCTATTCGCTTCCAGCTTCGGGTTCTGGTGGTATGCGAACATCCCGATCGAGAGCGCAGTCGTCGGCGTCGTGCTCTTCGAGGCCTTCCACGACGTTCAGTACCTGACGACGGTCTGGCTCTACAACCAGAAGCTCGTCCAGAAGGGCGGCCGCCTGGGTGCATTCTCGTCGGTTCTATTCCGACCCGGCGCGATCGGCATCGCAATCTACGTCGGACTCTGCTGCATCTATGGAAGCTCGGGGCTCATCGCGAAGACGATCCTCGGCGAGGGCGCGGTGAAGACGCTCGGCGCGCTCGTGCTCGCCTCGCTGCTCCTTCATTTCTACTACGACTCCTTCCTCTGGACGGTTCGGGATCCATCGGTCCGCGACGATTTCGATCTCGCCCGTGACCCGCAGTCGGCCGCGCCCATCGTCCCGGGCGGCGGGCACTGGAGATGGCGTAGGCCGCCGGGGCTGGCCTGGGCGCTCTTCGTCGTACCGCTGGCGGCGTTGTGGCTCGCCCAGCTGCGTGCAGGAACCGACGATCCGATCTGGCAGGCGAAGCTCGCGCAAACGCTTCCGGAGCACGAGATCGCACTGCTCGGGCTCGCAAGCGCACTTTTCGAGCAGGGCCGTGCAGACGAAGCGATCGAATCGCTCGAACGGGCCGCAGAGCACCATCCGCGCAGCGTCGCCACGCTCCGGAGCCTGGTCGAGGGATATGCGCGAACGGGTCGTACAGCGGCTGCGCAGGAGTCGTTCGAGCGACTCGAACGCCTCGGCGGGCTCGACGCGAGGACGCTCACCGGGGTCGCCCTGCTTCGTCACGAGAGCGCTCCCCGCTCAGCCGAGATTCTCTACCTGCGCGCGCTCGAACTCGATCCGGGCCATCTCGGCGCCCGCATGAACCTGGCCAGCCTGCTCTTGGATCGGCAACGACCGGCGGAGGCACGCGCGCAGCTCCAGATCGCACGCCGGACTGCGCCGACCGATCCATCGATCGTCTATTACCTGGGGATCGTCGAGCTCGCGCTCGCCGACCCCACCGCGGCCACCGAGGCCTTCGAGGCGGCGCTCCGACTCGCACCCGACCACGCGGGCGCAAGGGAGAGGCTCGAGCGGCTGAGAACCGGTGCCGCTGCGCATTGAGGCCCGTTCCGGCCGTTCCGCTCCCTGCTCTTCTCGACCCGCGCCGATCGGCGAAACCCGCAAAAATACGAGCCCGCGGCCCTCCGGCATGCCCGGCGGCGATCGCCCAGCGCGATCGAAGCGCGTCCGTTCGAGGACGCACTCCGCGATCAACCGTCCCCGGATGGAACGAGATCGGCTCCACCGACGACCTTCCGACGTGGCAGGGTCTGAACACGATTCGCGATCTGCACACACGCCGCCCTTCGCCCACGCTCGTCCGCCGATTGCGCCGCTTCGCTCGCCCTTGCGGCCGAGCCTGCGAGCTCGCTCTCGAGATGAAACAACGCATCGCATACCCGCCCGAAATCCGGCCTCCGGCCCGTCCGTTCGTAGATCGCGAGCAGCCGGCGATAGGGCTCCATGCGCGGGACGTTGCGCGCGCTGAGCTCGTACTGGATCGACGCGCTCTCGAGATCGCCCGCCGCCTCGAAGCGCCGGCCGAGCTGGAAGCGCGTGATCGAATCCGTCGTGCCGAACCAGGCCTGGCGATCCAGCGACCGCGCCGCCGCCGCGAGCCGGCCCTCCTTCAGCGCCGAGGGCAGGACGTAGAACCGATCGACGAGCGACGCGACCGAGAGCAGCAGGGCGAATGCGGCTGCGGCCCAGACGGCGCCGCGGATCCATCCGTCCGCGCGCTCGTCCGCCTCGAGCGCCGCGCGATCCTCGATCAGCGCCCGCGCGACGCGCGACTGGCGCAGCTTCCAGACGGCACCGTCGAGCACGAAATGATGGACATTGACGGCGGCCGCGAGCAGCAGCGCAAAGTTCCAGTCGAAGGCGTCCGCCGCCGGGGCGAAGGCGAGCGCGGGCAGCATCCAGATCGCCGAGCCGGCGAGCAGCGCTCGGCCGTAGTAGTTCCCCAGGCCGCGAAAGCCCGCTTCCGAGCGGACGAAATGGGACGTGATCCAGAGGTATTGCGCCGCATGGGCGACCGCGATCCAGACGAAGAACGCGCTGCGCAGATCGGCGCCGAGCGGCACGACGCCCCCGAAGAGATCGAAATGGCGCGCCGCATACGGCACCGACCACCAGAGCGCCTGCGTCCCGACGATCGCCGCGATCGGGAGCCCGTCGACGAGCCGACCCGATCCGCGCACGAGCAGCAGGAGCGCATGGCCGGTCGCTCCGAGATAGGCCGCGAGCACGGCCGCGACCGCGATCGCACCGAGGCCCGCCGGAATCGCGAGCGGGATCAGCCGGATCTCGAGCGAGGGATCGGCGACCGGCGCCTGCTGCCCGTGCATGACGAGGACGACGAGCCCGAACGAGAGCACGAACGAGGCATGGAGCGATCGCCGTAGCCGGGGCGCGAGCGAATGGCCTCGCCGCCGGGCATACATCATCGCGATCCCGAAGTTCTGGGCGGTGTAATGCCAGCCCGTCCAGGTCAGGTAGACCGTCGCGAGGATGGAGCCCGTCCAGCGATGAAAGAGCGAGAGGCCGAAGAGTCCCGCGATCAACGCCGTCGCGACCACGCTGAAGGCGAAGTAGGCGCGCCGATCGCTCCGCCGATCATAGACACGCAACAGCGTCGCCCCGTAATGCGGCGCGCTCACGAAGGCGACGAGCAGCGCGGGCACCGCAGCCGGGACCGCCCGGAAGACCGTCCCCGAACCGAGACCGAGGATCAGGCTGGCAGCCGCGAACAGGGCCCCGCACCCGAACAACAGATCGGGGACGGGCCCGTAGAGCCAGGGCTGGCCCGGGCGCGCGGGCTCGACCATCTCGAGGCGACCTCCCTGCAGAGGGCGGGATCCTGCGAGTCGATTATGAGCAGATCTTCACGGCGCTGACGAGCGAAAAATACGGACCGGTCGTCCGAGTACCATCCCCCGGGGCCCATGCGTTAGTCATGCCTGCCCTTGCAGACGATACGAGCGATCGTCGGGGGATCGACGAGGCAGCGGGAACGCCGAACGCTCGCGCGAACGCGTCCGCCCCGTCGCCCTCGCGAGCGTTCCCGTTCTTCGACCGCTCCGAAATTCCGGCGGTCCTGCTGGCCCGGTCCGTCGACGCGAAACGCGCTCGTCGCCGCCTAACGCCCGATCGTCGAGCGCACGACCGGGATCTTCAGGAAGCGGCTGTCCTCGCGCAGGATGAAGCCATCCCGAATCGCCTGCCGCATCGATTCGCCCCAGGCCGAGACGAACGCGCCATGGTTCGGATACAGCGCGTCGAGCTGCGCCTCGGTCAGCGGGGTCGTCGTCCCGAACAGGCCGCAGAAGTTGAAGGGACCCGGCGCCGAGTTCCCGGTCCCGCGGAGCGCCGCGATCGGTACGTCGACATGAGGCGTGCGAACGCCGCCCGTCACGTTCCCGTTCGCGTCGAGGACGATGGGATCGACGATCCCGGGCCCGCCGGACGGAGGCAGGGTTCCGCGCCGGACCCATTCGCCGAGATGCCGCACCGCCGCCTGGATCACCCAGTGATGCGGTCCCGAGTTGACGCCCAGGTTGCAGGGCGGAAGCACGCCGGGCAGCGGCTCGGCCTGGGGATTCGACATCGCATCGAAGAGCTGCTGCGCCGCCGTCGCGTTGCGGCCGGTGTCGGCCTGCCCGATGCCGAGGACGTAGAGGTCGGCATGCGCGGTCCCTGCGACCTCCCACTGCCGAAAGGTCGCCGTGTCCGGTTGTCGTGTCGCCCGGGTATCCGTCTCCGCCTGGAAGACGAAGACGGGGACACCGAGATCCGTTCGGATCCGCGTCGGCCCCGGCGTCGCCACCGGGACGAGCGGCGACTGTCGAAGCGCGGATCCCGTCGCCCCCCGACTGTGCACGAGAAACCCGTCGAAGACGTGGACGAGCGGATGAACCGCGTTGACGTAGGTCACCATGCGCGACGCGGACTGCGATTCGCCCGCAGCGATCACGTGCCGCGCCGCACGATGCGGACCGAGCAGGAGCGCCGGATCGTCGTGCACCGCCTCGCCCGCCTGCGAGAAAATGTCGTACGAATGACTGTCGCCGGGATGGACGAGGTCCGCGCCTGCCGGACCGTATCGATCGGGCTCGCGCGCGACCGCCGCCGCGACACCGATGCGCTGCGCGCTGACGCCGACGTAGGCGGCGCCGCGCCGGATGATCTCGTTGTGGATGTAGAGCCAGTCCGGCATCGAGTCCGACTGGTTCGTGACGTTGAGCCATTCGACGAAGACCGTGCCATTGAAGGACTTGCCGGGCGCCGGACGGTAGACCTGGATCCGCGTCTTGTAGGGCGCCTGTGCGGCCTCCGCTTCGATCGTCCAGTGGCCATCGGCACCGAACGCCGAGCCGTCGACCGGCTGATAGGCGCTCGCCGTGCCCGAGAGGAAGAACTCCGCAGCCTCGTAACCGACGAGCGAGAGGTCGAAGGTCGTTCCGGACGGCGCGGCGATTCCCGGCAGGCCGACGGCCGGGATGATCTCGGGGCTGGCGGCATCTGCGCGTGCGAGCGTCGGCGCCAGGACGAAGCCAAGAGAAAGAACGAAGATGAAGCACAGGGCGGCGAGGCTTCCGGTCGTCCTCCCGATGCGATCGAAATGCGGAACGGCGGATCCGAAATCTTGCATGGGAATCCTCGATCGAGGGCCCGAACCCCTCGCTTCAGACACGGTGCACGGACGAAAAGAAGGCCGCATCCGCTCAGAAATGCGGTGGCCCCCAGACCTGGTCGCATTATGCGCTCGCGCTATCGCGGAAGTCAATCGTCTTCTGACTCTGCGCCCGCCGATCGGCTCCGCGGCGGAGCCCGATCGCCTGGCGGCGGGCCGACATCGCCTCGCTTCGGCGACTCAGGGCCGGATGACGTAGAACGCGTTGACCGCATGGCCGAGGTCGATCGGCTCGAATGAACGGAAGCCCGCCTCGCGCGCCCAGCCCTCGAGCCGCTCGGCCGGGAGCCCGAGCGTGCCGAGACCCGCGCCGCCCTTCGTCGAGAGCGACGAGGACATGCAGACCATGACCGAAACGCCATACATCATGGCTGCCATCGGGTTCTTCTCGACGTTCTCCGCGTAGGTCGGCCGCGCCTTGATGTCGGCGACGAGCCAGGTTCCGCCCTCGGCGAGGGCGGCGCGGATCTGGCGGATCACGCTCGCGGGATCGGTCATGTCGTGGAGACAGTCGAAGGTCGTGATGAAGTCGAAGCCGTGATCGGCCGGCAGCGGGTCGCTCCCGGCGTCGTGGAACGTCACGTTCGAGACGCCCGCCGCCGCGCGGTTCGCCTCGGCGCGCGCGAGGGCATGGCGCGAGATGTCGTAGCCGTGGAACTCGGAGGCGGGAAACGCCTTCGCCATCTCGAGCAGGGCGACGCCGGCGCCGCAGCCGACATCCGCGACCCGGGCGCCGGCGCGCAGGACATCGCAGACGCCGTCGATCTTCGGCAGCGCAACCGGCACGAAGAGGCTCCGGAACCAGGGCGCGAGCCCGCGCTCGATGCCGCGCGCGCAGTCCGCCCCGTGCTCGTCGTAGGCGAGCCCGAGCCCGCTCCGAAACGCTTCTGGCAGGCGCTCGAGGGTCCGCGCGAGGTCGGGGATCTGCGAGAGCATGCCGATGCCGTTCGCGGCATGCGTCTCGTCGACGAGCACGGCGACGCCCTCGGCCGACAGCTCGAATCGCTCGCCGTCGCGCGTCTCGAGCAGACCGCTCGCCCCCTGGCCGTAGAGCCACTCGCGAACCCAGCGCTCGTCGAGGCCCGTCTTCTCGGCGAGCTCGCCGGAGGCGAGCGGGCCTGCACCGGCGAGCGCCGCATAGAGACCGAGACGGTCGCCGAGACAGACCATCATCGAGACCGTCGCGCCGTTCATGTACCCGAACAGGCGCAGGCTGTAGGTCTTGAGTCGATCGGGATCGAGGGAAGCGCTCGCAAGCATCGGGACTCCCGGGCAGCGTGTGCCGTGGAAGGGATCGGGGACGAGCCGGGGTCGGCTTTCAGCGCGCCCGACTCCGCTCGATCCGAATCCTATCCGTCCGGAGGATCCGCAGCCCGAGCAGCAGGGCGAGAACGACGCCGGGCCCGGCAGGCTCCGGAACGCTGACGGGCGTCGTCGCAGCCAGGCAATCGTTCGCGGGGAAGAAGTCCGTCTCGAAGCCACCCCGATTCGCACAGGCGATCAGATAGAAGGGCGTCGGACTCGCAGTCGGGGGCAGGAGGTCCGAAGGGATCCTGCCCTGCGAGGTCGAGCAGGAAAGCCGGCCGCCGCCGCCGAGGGATTCGATCCAGCAATGGCCGATCGGCGGATCGACGGCGGGATCGAGGGTCTGATCGAGCGAGAGATGGAAGCTGATCGGGAAGGAGCCCGACGCCGTCGACGCGAGGTTCTCCGCCTCGGCCGAGAGGAAGAGGGCCTGCCCGGCGAGCAACGGTCCGACGAGCGGGGCGGCCGAACGGATCGTGAGATCCGGCCGATGGTCGGGATCGCAAAGATCGCCGAGGCCGTCGCCGTCCGTGTCGCGCTGATTGGGGTTCGACACGCTCGGACAGTTGTCGAACTCGTCGCGCGAGCCGTCGCCGTCCGTATCGATCGCGCCGAGGTCGGCGTCGATCCAGGCGCCGATCAGGTCGACGGCCTGGCCATGGGGCGCGAGCGTACCGCGCGCCATCCGGATCGCGTCGTCGCCCGAAGCCTGCCGGAGCCAGGCGATCGAGCGGGTCCGGTCGCCGATCGCGATCCGGCGCGGATTCGAGATCCCGAGATCGCCCTCGCTCGGGACGACGTCGATCGCGTTCCAGTCGCCGACCGCCCGGGTGAAGCGGAGGTCCATCCCGCCCGGCGCGGGGCCTTGCGGCTGATGACACATCTCGCAGTTCGTCGCGATATACGAGCGCGCGCGGTGGATTCGCGGAATCGTCGTGGCGTCGAGGTCGTGGGCCCGCGCGAAGCGATCGGCGTCGCGAATGTCGACGTCGAAGAGCCGGCCGCAATTCCAGGCCTCGAGCTGGATCATCGGAAGGGATCCGGGGTAGAAGAAGGACTCCCCGAGCTGTCGCGCTTGCACGCCGAGCACCCGCCCCGCCACCTCGGTATGGCAGCCGAGACATTCGCTCTCGGAGGGATAGCGCCAGGCCTGCGTCTGCCCGCCGCCGAGATCGATCGTCTCGAGCAGCCCGCCGACGACCCGCTGGGCGTCGGTCTGCGCCGCATTCCAGCGATAGGTCACGCCGACCCAGCGACCGGTCTGCCGCCAGAAGACGCGCGTTTCGACGCGGCGCGTTCCGCCACCGGGCCGCGGCAGCTCGAAATGCTTGACGAACGCCGTACCGACCGGGAAGTCGAAGGCCTCGGTCGCATCGAAATGGACGCGGCCCTGGCCGGGCAGCGCCATCCATCGCTTCTTCGCGGCGCCATCCGACCAGAGCGGCGCGGCGACGTCGTAGGCGACCATGCCCGGGGCCGGAGTCAGGGCCGCGACGTTGCTGAAGAAGCCCGTCTGGGAGAGCAGCTCGGGAACGGGGATGCCGCCGCCCGTACCGCCGTTGCGCACGAGGCGATAGATCGATCCGGCCCGCGACCGAACGCCGAAGATCTCGCCCTCCCGATCCTGCCCGAAGCTCACGATCGAGACCGGGGGCGTGCTGATCAGGACGCCGGGATTGCCCGGATTCCAGGGATCGGCGGGCTCCTCGCCGTCCCAGGCCCAGAGCCGGAGCGAGAGCGCGTCGAAGTAGAGATAGGCGCCGTAGAGCTCGGGAAACGCGTCGCCGCGGTAGACGTAGCCCCCGATCACGAGATCCCCGCCGGCCGGATCGTTGTGGTCGTATTCGAGGGAGGGCGGCGTCGACTCGATGTCCGAGCACTGCGCGCCGCTGCGAAAATTGCGCGTCCCCTCGCAGTAGTCCCAGCCGAAGTTGAGCCCGCCGGGCGTCCCGGCGCGAACGCGATTCACCTCTTCGCGGTTGCCCCCGCCGACGTCGGCGATGTAGAGATCGCCCGTCACGCGATCGAAGGTCACGCGCCAGGGATTGCGCAGGCCGTAGTGGTAGACGAGCGGATCCACGCCGGGGGTGCCGACGAATGGATTGTCCGGCGGGACGATCGAGGCCGCCCCCTGCCGGACG
>CAZFKD010000048.1:7229-14758 GCA_964519695.1 uncultured Spirochaetaceae bacterium | reverse complement strand
CGCGAAAGCCGGTGCGGACGGCGTCGGCGGCCGTCGCATGGAAGGCGACGTTCTCCGGTCGTGGTCGCCGCGCGCCGCACGAAGGGCGGCAATAGACCCCCGTCGTCGAGACGGAATAGAAGAAGCGCCCGTCGGCGGCCCGATCCCGGGCGATGAGCGCGGCCCAGCGCGGATCCCGTTCGATGGCTTCCGCGCGGGCGACCGAGCGCGGTTCGGGACGGGCGGGTCTTGCTCGGCGTTGCGGATTCATCGCGTATCTCCTCGCCGCATCGGCGCAGGCAGCATCGGCGATGCCCTCGCGCAGGGCTCCCCGATTCTTGCCTTCGAATTCGCTCGCGGGCGGCCCCGCACCGCCGCCCCCTCGCGCCCTCAGTCGAGTCCCGGCAGGTCCGGGATCAGCCGCTTGCCCATGCTCACCATCTCTTCGACGTCGTAGCCGAGCCGCCGGTAGAACGCGACGACGCCTTCGTTGCCGGTTCGGACCTGGAGATTGACCTTCGGGCATCCCTCGCGCAGGAGCAGCGTCTCCGCCTCGTCCATCAGCGCGCGGCCGAGCCCCTGCCTTCGATAGTCGGGCGCGACGGCGAGATAGTTGATCCAGCCGCGATGGCCGTCGTAGCCGACCATGACCGAGCCGACGATCGCTCCGGCATCGGCTCCGGCATCGGCAGCCGAAGCCGCAGCGACGAGGAAGAGGTCGCGGCGGACGAGAAGCTTGCGGGCGATGTCCTTGCGCGGGTCGTTCCAGGGGCGCGTCAGGCCGCACGCGTTCCAGAGGCGAACGACGGCGAGCTCGTCGGCCTCGGCGTACGCGCGAATCTGGATCGATCGTCCCGTCTCGTCCAGCATCGAACGGCCCTCTGTGCGAATGCCTCCGCGTTCGGCGGGAGCGTATGCCAGCTGCCGGCCACTGGCTGGGCGCGACGGCCGGTCAGTCTCGCGCGGAGCGGAACGTGTTAGCGTGACCGCGAGGAGGCAACCCCATGCGCATCGGCATCATGACCGGCGATAGCGGCCGCGACAATACCCTCGACGCCCTCGTGGCCCGCGGCCGCGAGATCGAACGGCGCGGCTTCGCATCGATGTGGATGGCGAACATCTTCGCGCTCGATGCGATCCTGGCGCTCGCCATCGTCGGGCGCGAGACGCAGCGAATCGAGCTCGGGACGGCCGTCGTCCCGACCTATCCCCGGCATCCCTTCGCGATGGCCCAGGAGGCGGTCAGCGCGAACATGGCCGCGGGCGGGCGCTTCACGCTCGGAATCGGGCTCTCCCACAAGCTCGTCATCGAGGACATGTTTGGCCTCTCGTATGCGAAGCCGGCGCGCCACATGCGCGAGTACCTCGACGTGCTCGTTCCGCTCATGAGCGGCAAGCCCGTCCAATACCAGGGCGAGCTCTATCGCGTCGCGACGACGCTGTCGATCGAGTCGCCGCCGCCGGCCCTGCTCGTTGCAGCGATGGGCGACGTCATGTTGAAGCTGACCGGCGAACTCGCCGACGGCACGATCCTCTGGATGACGGGTCCGAAGACGATCGCGACCCATGTCGCGCCGAAGCTCGAGGACGCAGCCCGTGCTGCCGGCCGGCCCGCGCCGCGCATTGCCGCGGGCATCCCGATCGCCCTGACGAGCGATCCAGACGGCGCCCGCGCCTGGACCGCGAAGAACCTCGTCATGTACGGCCATCTGCCGTCCTACCGCGGGATGCTCGATCGCGAAGGCCTCGCCGGCCCGGCGGACCTCGCGCTCGTCGGTGACGAAAAGGTTCTCGACGCCGGGCTCGCCCGATTGCGCGAGGCGGGGGTCACCGATTTCATCGCGGCGCTGCTGCCGGTCGATGCCGGAGCGGACCAGCGAACGCTCGACTATCTGCAGAGTCGGCTCTGAAGGGACGGAGCCGGTTCTTGCCGGCGGCGCCAGTGGCTCGAGGGATGGCGTTCGAGTCGGCGCTGCGAACGAGGCCGCTGCGTCGCCACGTCAGTCGCGGCGGCGGGAAAGAAAGTGCGCGGGCTCGCCGAAGCGATCGCTGAATACGAACTCGCCGAGCGGCTTGCGCTGGCGCGGCGCGCGATCGCGATCCCGATGGCTCTCCGGCAGCCGATCGGGCTCGCCGCGATGGCCGATCGCCCAGCCCGTCCACGCTTCGCAGTCCTCAGGAATCGCATGGACCGCGCGCGCTCGCTCCGGATCGATCCCGATCATCTGGTGCACCGCGATCCCGCGAGCCGTCGCTTCGATCGAGAGGTTGCCGGCGGCGAGCCCGAGATCGTGGACCGCCGCGCGATTCTCCTTCCCGTTGCGCTCGAAACGGAGATGCACGATCCCGAGCGCGAGCACCGGCGCCGTCTTCGCCCAGATCTGGTTGCCGGGAACGAGACAGGAGAGGAGACGTTCGAACGCCGCATCGTTTTCGCGCCGCGCCACGACGAAGCGCCACGGCTGCTCGTTGTAGGAAGAAGGCGCCCAGCGTGCCGCCTCGAAGAGGGAGAGCAGGTCCGCATCCGCGACCGGTCGATCGGCGAAAGCGTAGGGGCTCCAGCGATCGGCGAGAAGGGTATGGATCGGATGGTCGGTCGTCGCGGACTTCTCGTTCATGGTTCGTCCTTTCGCGTTTGCCGGACGGCGTCGAAATGCTCGAGCAAGAGCCGGTTCAACTCTTGCGGATGCGTCTCAGGCAGCCAGTGCGGGCCGTCTTCGATGATGACGAAGCGGTAGGGGGCGTCGACGTAATCGGCCGTCCATTCGGCGCCGTCGCGGCCGAGGGCCGGGTCGGCGGTACTCCAGACGAATAGCGTCGGGACCCGGATCCGGGCGGCGCTCTGGCCGAGGAAATCGTAGGCGCGGTACCAGTCGAGTCCGGCCCGCATCGCACCCGGCTCGGTCAGGACGCGGACGTGATCCTCGACGTCGTGGCCCGCGAGGCCGGAGGCGCCGAAGGCCATGCGGAGGAACTCTTCGCCCATCGCATCCTCGGCGCCGGGCTGCTTGAAACCGGAGATGTAGGTCGAGCGCTCGGGTTGATCGGTGCCGCTCGCGGGATCGAGCGCGCGCGCGAAGGCGTCGGGATGCGGGACGGAGACGATCGTCAGCGATCGCAGCCGGTTCGGATGTCGGGCAGCGACGTGCCAGGCGACGATCGCGCCCCAATCGTGCCCGACGAGATGGAAGCGGTCGGCAGCGAGCGCGTCGGCCATGCCGAGCACGTCGGCGACGAGGTGGTCGATATGATAGGCGGCGACCCCATCGGGCCGGGCGCCGGGCGAATAGCCGCGCTGATCCGGCGCGACGGCGCGATACCCGGCGGCGGCGAGAGCGGGGAGCTGCGCCTTCCACTCGGCGGAGGATTGCGGGAAGCCGTGGAGGAGCAGGACGAGGGGGCCCGTCGCGGGCCCGGCTTCGCGGGCGTGGAAGACGAGAGGGCCGACGGGGATCTCGAGCGAATTCATCGAGCGATTTCTCCTGGCGAGCGGGGTAGGCGAGGGGCGTCCGCTTCGAGCCGGAGAATAGGGCCATCCCGAGTTGGGCGGCTGGCCGCGATCGCCGAGCGCTATTGGCTCTGGCGCGTCACGAGAGCGCTGCCGGTATGGACTCCGGTGCCGTCGGGGCCGGTCCAGCAGTGGTAGGTCAGCTGATAGAACTTGGCGCCTGCGCCGCTCTTGTCGACGAGCACGTGATAGACGCCTGCGCCCTCGTTCGAGTAGATGAAGGGGCTGGGGACGATGTCGGGCGTGATCTCGTCGGAAACGCTCGCGAGCGAGAGGCCCCGCTGGACCTGGACGGAGACCTGCGGCGCCGATCCGGGGGACGAGTCGCGAATGCGGACCTCGAGGGAGCCGGGGGCGCCCGCCCCGTCGTCGAAGCAGCTGATCTCGTAGTAGTCGGTCGCCGAGGCCCCCGCGCCGAGGTTTCCACCCTGGTCGTGGGCCAGCGCGCGCCCGGCAGGGAGGAAGGCGGCTGCGAGCCCGGCCAGGACCACGAGGCCGCGGCGCGTGAGCGTCTCTCGACATCGCCGATCCGTTCTCTCTTCTCTCGACATCATTCGACCGCTTCCCGTGGATCGCTGCCGCCGGCCGCTCGCTGCTGCGAGTCGGGACCGCGACGAATCGCTGTGCGTCGAAGCTACCGAACGGGACCGGATCGCCGGGTGCGGCAAGTTGACGCAGCCAGCGGACTCGAAGCGGCCTTCCGAGATCGCCGACCGAGGCGGACCTCGCCGCAACGGATCGTGGCCTGCGGCAAACGACCGCGCTCCGCCCGCCAGGAGCCGTGCGAGACTCCGCGGCGCGCAGGCCGGAGGCGAACGCATCGCCCCGGGTCGGGCGAAGAGATGCCGGATCGAAGGTCCGACCGCTCGAGACGAGGAAGACATCATGGCAATGGGAAGCATGGGAGAGGAAGACATCATGGCAATGGGAAGCATGGGATTCGGCAGTTGGGTGGCGGCGGGCGCAGCGGCGTTCGCCCTCTTCGGCGCAGCGCAGGCGCAGGCTGCGGGCGCGATCGCTTTTGGGACATGGAATGGCGGTGCGACCACGGCGCAGGTACTCGCGCCCGGCGGCTCCGCAGTCAAGACCGGCGGTGCGGCCGCTCCGGCTTCGATGGCGAACAATCCGGCGCTCAATGGATCGGCCTGGGCGCATACGGGCAGCTGGTACAGCCTCGAGGTCAGCGATCTCGCGACGCTGCAGATCCAGATCACCTCCCAGAACCCGACGGGCTTCGCGCCGGGGCTCTCCGTCTGGGCGATCGGCAATGGCGGCGCGTTCGACGGTGGGACGACCAGCTTCGGCGGCGAGGTCTCGACGGCCGCGTTCGGCACGCCGCACTCCTTCAACGCCTTCGGCACGCTCGGCAGCGCCGGAACGCTCTGGATGCAGGACGGGCAGGGCGGCAACGCGAAGGAGCTGCTCGGCTATGCGATCTCCGGTCCCTCGGTTCTCTCGGCCACGGGCTGGGGCGAGACGATCCTGAACGGCGCCCACGACATGCGGCTCTCGAACGCCTACGCGACGGGCGTCTCGGGCTCGGTCGGAACGGGCCTTGCGTCGTTGACGCTGACGGGTGTCGAGGCCGGCTGGCTCGCGATCTATGTCGGCGGAACGAATCCCGCGCTGAGCGGTTCGCTCTTCGACGTGACGGTCAGCGCGGTGCCCGAGCCCGGAACGGCGCTGCTGCTGGGCCTCGGATTGTCGGGTCTCGCGCTGCGCGGCCGCGCGGCGAAGGGCTGAGGCGCCGAACGATGCAGGGACTGCGGCCCGTCTCGCGCGCTCTCGGGCTCGGATCGGCGATCGCGCTGGCCATTCTGGTCGCGCTCGTCTCGCTCGCGGCTCGTGCCCATTTCGGGCCCGTCCCGGTCTCGCTCGTCTCTGCCCCGGTACCGCCGGTACCGGGGCTCCTCGACGGGCCCGACCCGATCGTCGTCGATCCGAGCGCCGCGATCGCCCTCGGCAAGGCGCTCTTCTGGGACATGAACGTCGGGAGCGACGGCATGGCCTGCGCGTCCTGTCATTTCCATGCGGGCGCGGATTTCCGGACGAAGAACCAGATCGCGCCGCGGGGCAAGGGCGCGCTCGTGCATGCGCCCGTCTTCGAGAACGCGCCGAACGGCGCGCCGCGCGGCCCGAACGCGACGCTCCTGCTCGAGCATTTTCCGTTCTTCCAGACCGCCGATCCGCTCGATCCGCTCTCCGTATTCGCCCCGACCTACGTCTCGGACGACGTCGTCGGCTCGGGCGGGAGCTTCGGCGGCGCCTTCGACGACGTCGCCGCGAGCGGCCCGAACGACGCCTGCGCCCGCAGCACCGACGCGACCTTCCAGGTCGGCGGAACGGGCATCCGCCGCGTCGAGCCGCGCAACGCGCCGACGATCGTCAACGCCGTCTTCAACCATCGCAATCTCTGGGACGGCGCCGCCAACAACGTCTTCAACGGCAGCAGTCCCTGGGGCGAGCGCGATCCGGACGCGGGCGTCTGGGTCGATACCGGCGCCGGAACAGTCGTCAAACAGCGCCTCGCCCTCGTCAACTCTTCGCTCGCGTCGCAGGCGTTGATGCCGCCGATGAACGACGTCGAGATGGCCTGCAGCGGCCGAACCTTCGCCGATCTCGGCCGCAAGCTCGCGAATCGTGCCCCGCTCGAGGCGCAGAAGGTCCGCTGGGACGACGGCGTCCTCGGCCCGCTCGCGAATAGCACGCCGGGCCAGCTGCAGAACGGCCTGGCGACGACCTATCAGGCGCTGATCGCGCAGGCCTTCGCGCCGCGCTTCTGGTCCTGGCCGACGGCGGGCAGCTTCGGCGCACCATCCGGCAGCGATCCGGAGCCGTACACCCAGCTCGAAGCCAATTTCCCGATGTTCTTCGCCCTCGCGATCCAGCTCTACGAAGCGACGCTCGTCTCCGATCAGTCGCCCTTCGACCAGAGCGCAAAAGACGCCGCGGGCATCCCGATCGACCTCTCGCCCGAAGTCCAGACCGGCTTCACCGCTTTCCGCACCGGCCACTGCGCCCTCTGTCATATCGGCCCGCTCCTGACTTCTGCCGCCGTCGAGACCAACGCCGAGCTGGTCCACACGAACCCGCTCGCCTTCGGCAACGAGACCTTCGTCATCAGCACGACGCGGAACGTGGTGACGCGGACGAGCCTGCTCGGCGGAGCGCGACTCATCGACACGGGCTTCGCGAGCAACGGTCTCGTCCCCGACGACGGCGATCCCGGGCTCGGCGGCGTCGATCCGTTCGGGAACCCGCTCTCCTTCGCCGAGCAGTTCCTCCAGCTGCTCGTCGGGAACTCTGCCGGAATCGTCGATGCGCCGGCCCTCGAGATCCGGCCCTGCGATTTCGATCTCGACCTCGCGCGCGACACGCCGATCGCCCATCCCGTGTTCTTCACCCAGGCCGAAGGCGTCCAGCCGCAGAGCCAGCCGACCGACGGCTGCTATCTGCCGAACGGCGCATTCGTTCCGACCCCCGCCGCTGCAGCGGCGGAGCTCGCGAGCCCGAGCAACACGAAGATGAAGACCGGCGCGGCCGGCTCGTTCAAGATTCCGACGCTGCGCAACGTCGAGCTGACGGGGCCCTACATGCACAACGGGAGCATGGCGACGCTCGAGCAGGTGCTCGAGTTCTATACCCGCGGAGGCAACTACGACCCGCTCGCCAAACAGTTCGGCACCGTCTTTCCGCAGGTCGAGCTCCGCTTCGTTCCCGGAGAGCGCGAATCCGTCATCGCCTTCCTGAAGAGCCTGACCGACGACCGCGTCCGCTACGAACGCGCGCCCTTCGACCATCCCGAGCTGCGCGTGCCGAACGGGCAGGTCGGCGATGCGGCGAGCGTCGCCGCCGGCAATCCGATCGATGCTGCGCTCGCGGCCGACGACTGGCTCGTCGTTCCGCCGGTCGGCGCGGGCGGAAGGCCGTATCCGCTCGCGACCTTCGAGGAGCACGTCACGCCGGAGCCCGGCATCGGCGTGCTGCTCGGCGCGGGGATCGCCGGGATCGCGGCGATGGCGCGGCGGACGCGGGCGCGGAC